>NZ_JAVAYL010000268.1:0-437 GCF_054185225.1 Bradyrhizobium sp. 18BD
TCACAAAAACACCACTATCTAATTTATCTCAATAAAAATTCACAAAGTTATCTCATTTTATTTTTATAAATAAAAAATATCGATAAAAAGCTTACAATACTTTATGTTTTTATGATATATTTTTAATGTATAAATGAGGTGGAAGATTTGGAAAGAGTTTTGATAACTGGTGGGGCTGGTTTTATTGGGTCGCATTTAGTAGATGATTTACAACAAGATTATGATGTTTATGTTCTAGATAACTATAGAACAGGTAAACGAGAAAATATTAAAAGTTTGGCTGACGATCATGTGTTTGAATTAGATATTCGTGAATATGATGCAGTTGAACAAATCATGAAGACATATCAATTTGATTATGTTATTCATTTAGCAGCATTAGTTAGTGTTGCTGAGTCGGTTGAGAAACCTATCTTATCTCAAGAAATAAACGTCGT
>NZ_JAVAYL010000269.1:0-437 GCF_054185225.1 Bradyrhizobium sp. 18BD
CAGGTGACGATGTAGGTCGTGCATTCAGCTTTGAAACAACAGAATATATATTAGATCAATTGCCATGTTGGCTAACGTATACTAATGCTGAAACACACAAAGTTATCGATGATAATTTACATCTATCTGCAATGTATTCAGGGATGATTAAAGGAACCGGGCCACGTTATTGCCCTTAAATTGAAGATAAATTTGTTCGATTTAATGATAAGCCGCGACATCACCTTTTCTTAGAGCCTGAAGGTCGTAATACAAATGAAGTATATGTGCAAGGATTCTCTACAAGTCTTCCTGAACATGTGCAACGTCAAATGTTAGAGACGATACCAGGTCTTGAAAAAGCAGATATGATGCGTGCCGGCTACGCAATTGAATATGATGCGATTGTGCCAACGCAGTTATGGCCTACACTTGAAACGAAAATGATTAAAAACTTA
>NZ_JAVAYL010000270.1:0-435 GCF_054185225.1 Bradyrhizobium sp. 18BD
TGAAACAAAAGACATTTTGAAGGATTTACATGCGATTATCGATAAGTTAAATAAAACGCTAGAAATATTCAATGGCATTAGTCATAAAACAGTTAAATCATTACGGAAACAGTTGTTGTATTTAAAAGATAAATTTAAAAATATCGAACAAAGTTTAAAAGCTGGACATACTAGTTTCATTTCGATTAAAAATTTATCTCAAAAATCAACAATACGTTTATATGTGAAAGATTACGCTGTAAAAGATGTATTAACGAAACAAGTATTGGAAAAATTTAAATCACTCATTTTTATATCTGGTACTTTAAAATTTAATCATTCGTTTGAAGCTTTTAAACAGTTATTCAACAAAGATGTTCACTTTAATACATTTGAAGTTAACACGTCGTTACAAAGTGCAAAAAATACAAGTGTATTTATACCGAGTGATGTAGC
>NZ_JAVAYL010000271.1:0-435 GCF_054185225.1 Bradyrhizobium sp. 18BD
GCTTCGCGCTCCGGCCCCTCGGGCATTTCGGCCAGCTCGTCATTGACGCGGAATTCCAGGTTGCCGCCAAGCTGGATGTCGGTGCCGCGGCCGGCCATGTTGGTGGCGATCGTCACCACGCTCTTGCGCCCGGCCTGCGCCACGATATGCGCCTCGCGTTCGTGCTGGCGCGCGTTGAGCACCTCGTGCTTCACGCCTTCCTTGACGAGGAATTCGGACAGCAGTTCCGACTTCTCGATCGAGACGGTGCCGACCAGCACCGGCTGGCCCAGCTCGGCATGATGCTTGATCTTCTTGGCGATCGCCTGGAACTTGTCGGCGGTGTCCTTGTAGAACTCGTCTTCCTCGTCGACGCGCTTCACACCGACGTTGGTCGGGATGGTGACGACGTTCATCTTGTAGATGTCGTAGAATTCGGCCGCTTCGGTCGCCGCG
>NZ_JAVAYL010000272.1:0-435 GCF_054185225.1 Bradyrhizobium sp. 18BD
GGTTTGCATGGGAATTACTGCACTTTTATTGATTATTTCATTAGCTCCGTTTATCAATAAAACAGTCATTAATGTTAGAAACAAACTCCCTTCCCCTGCTTCATTTTAACGAACAAAACGAGAGTTATCAACAAACACTTTGTCGATAACTCCCGGAAAGTTCAGGCTAAAATATTATTTCTTAAATTTTAAAGCATTTACATTTTTCCCTACCAATACACCATTTTTCATTCCTTCATCATTATCCTGATGCGTATGAATTCCACCATAAAATCTTGAATTGGCACATTCTACGGCAAAGTCTTTGAAACTTGCAAAGGAGCGGCTTTTAAATGCCGTACCTGTCAGCGGATCATTGGCTCTTCCTTCGTAGGAATCATCAGTAAATGCAAAGTTATCTCCCAAAAAGTCTGTTAACACTTCACAAACTGCTCC
>NZ_JAVAYL010000273.1:0-434 GCF_054185225.1 Bradyrhizobium sp. 18BD
GGCGATACGGCGCATACCTATCGCAACAGCAGTGACCAGACGGTTCATTTTCACTCGCTGATCCATTACCCGCGTGATTAAGCGGGAAAACTATTTCGTTAGTTTGCGCTTCTGACTACAATAGCCGCCATTTCGCTGCTATTGGATAAGAAAGACTGTATGCGCCAGCAACCTCACTATCTCGAATTGTTAAGTCCGGCCCGTGACGCCGCAATTGCTCGCGAAGCGATTTTGCATGGCGCAGATGCCGTCTACATCGGCGGACCCGGTTTTGGCGCACGTCATAACGCCAGTAACAGTCTGCGCGATATCGCCGATCTGGTTCCGTTTGCTCACCGTTACGGCGCCAGGATTTTTGTCACGCTGAATACTATTCTGCATGATGATGAGCTGGAGCCCGCGCAGCGGTTAATCACCGATTTGTACAACACCGG
>NZ_JAVAYL010000274.1:0-434 GCF_054185225.1 Bradyrhizobium sp. 18BD
CCTTCTGATTCGTATCATATATTTGTGCATAATGTGCTTTCACATCATCCTGCGCTCTTATATCCGCTTCCAGCTGCTGCAATTCTCTTGCTTTCTCAAAAATGATACCAGTATCTTCATCTGTATTAAATAAACGTACCTGCTCCTCATTTATCGTCCTTTGTAAATCTGTAAATTCCGTCGAACCGAATGAGCCTGCCTGAAGTAAGTAAGCTTCAAGCTTTTCTTGTGTCAGTTTACGATGTACTTCCTGCAAACCGAGTACATCAAATGAAAATATTGATTTATATGTATCTTTTTTCATATAATTCATCCACTGGTTTAGCCCTTCCATCCATTTCTCTTCCCCCTCCTTAATGACTTTTACTTTTTCTTTCCCATGAACAAATACACGTTCAATCATAATCATTGTACCATCTATATGTTCGAGTTCT
>NZ_JAVAYL010000275.1:0-434 GCF_054185225.1 Bradyrhizobium sp. 18BD
AGCGCCTTGCGGTCTGTGGGTTTCAGCGGTTCCAGCATGCGCGCCTGGGCACGCTCGACGGCGGGAATGATCTCGCGCAGGATCGCGGCGCCCGACTTGGTGAGGTGGAGCAGCTTGATCCGCTTGTCCTCAGGCGCCGGCTTGCGCTCGATATAGTCCTTGGCCTGGAGCCGCTCGATCACGCTGCCGAGCGTGGAACGGTCGAAGGCGATCACGGCCGAGAGCCGCGTCGCGTCGATGCCGGGATGGGTGTGGATCGCGATCAGCGCCGCATATTGCACCGGGGTGAGATCGAACGCCTTGCACTCCTCCATGAAGATCGAGACCGCGATCTGCTGCATGCGCCGGAACAGATAGCCCGGCGCGGCATAGACCGCGTCGATCGTGATCGGAGTGGCGGGCTTACTCGGCATCGGGCTGTTTCTCCGGCGCGG
>NZ_JAVAYL010000276.1:0-434 GCF_054185225.1 Bradyrhizobium sp. 18BD
CGCGTCGCCCGACTATGTCGCGCGTCGCGGTCTGCCACGCACGCCCGCGCACCTCGAGAAACATGACTTGCTCGCCTATAGTGGAAGCGACGATCGGACGAGCTGGCGCGTCACGCCGCTGCGCGGGGCACCCGTCACGATCCGGCTCGACGGCCCGCTGCGCATCGACGCGATCACCGCGCTGCATGCCGCCGTGATCGCCGGGCTCGGCATCGCCGCATTCCCGCACCATACGGTGCGGGGCGACATCACGCACGGGCGGCTCGTGCCCATCCTGCCCGGCCATACGCTGGCGAAACGCCATTACTACGCGCTGTATCCGAAATCCCGGCATGTACCGCCCAAGGTGCGCGCGTTCGTCGATTTCGTCGCAACGCTTTACGACGCGCACGCATGACGCGGCGGCGCGTTCGCGCCTGCCGCGCCGTTCAGGC
>NZ_JAVAYL010000030.1:0-106846 GCF_054185225.1 Bradyrhizobium sp. 18BD
CTCTTTCCCTACCCGACGCTCTGCCGGTCTCCGCCTCCGCCGAGGGTGGCCGTCGCCCCGCCGCGTCCGGCCGCACCGCCGCCACGCCCCGCTGCGCCGGCGCCCAAGAAATGTCCCCCCAACCAGCCGAAATGCTAGGGAGCAGGGGTAATTACGGAATGGGCCTTTCCCGGGCGAAAACCGCCCCCGAAAGGCCCTTATTTCCTTGCTTCTGGCCGAAATGGCGCTATATAGCGCGCCATCTCACACGGAAACATGGCTCACAAGGCCGTCCGGTGGCAGCCGGGGCGAGAACGCTCCGTTTTGCTCACACGTTTCCGGAGGAACCAACCGGAGAATTAGAACGATGGCACTACCCGATTTCACTATGCGTCAGCTCCTCGAAGCCGGCGTGCACTTTGGACACCAGTCGCACCGCTGGAATCCGAAAATGGCTCCGTTCATTTTCGGCGCGCGCAACAACATTCACATCGTCGACCTCGCCCAGACCGTGCCGATGCTGCACACGGCCCTTCAGGCCGTCAGCGACACCGTCGCCAAGGGCGGCCGCATCCTGTTCGTCGGCACCAAGCGCCAGGCGCAGGACGGCGTTGCTGACGCGGCCAAGCGCTGCGCGCAGTATTTCGTCAATTCGCGCTGGCTCGGCGGCACGCTGACCAACTGGAAGACGATCTCGGCCTCGATCAAGCGCCTGCGTCATCTCGACGACGTGCTCTCGGGCGGCGAAGCCAATTCCTACACGAAGAAGGAGCGCCTGACGCTGCAGCGCGAGCGCGACAAGCTCGATCGTTCGCTCGGCGGCATCAAGGACATGGGCGGTCTGCCCGACCTGATCTTCGTGATCGACACCAACAAGGAAGACATCGCGATCCAGGAGGCCCAGCGCCTCAACATCCCGGTCGCCGCGATCGTCGACACCAATTCGGACCCGAAGGGCATCACCTATGTGGTCCCCGGCAATGACGACGCCGGCCGCGCCATCGCGCTGTATTGCGACCTGATCGCGCGTGCGGCGATCGACGGCATCTCGCGTGCCCAGGGCGATTCGGGCATCGACATCGGTGCCTCCGCCCGTCCGCTCGCCGAAGATCTGCCGGCGGCGTCCTCGAGCGGCTTCCAGGGCCTTGCCGGTCCGCGCGGCACCGCCGACGACCTCAAGAAGCTCCCGGGCGTGTCGGGTGCGATCGAGAAGAAGTTCAACGACCTCGGCATCTTCCACTACTGGCAGCTCGCCGAGCTCGACCACGACACCGCGCACACGATCGGCGAAGAAGTCGGTCTGCCGAGCCGCGCGGACGCCTGGGTGGCCAAGGCCAAGGCGCTGACCGCAGAAGCGGAATAGTCAAAAAGAGCGATCGGCTGGCCGGATCGGATCCGGCCACCATTTCATTCAGTTGACGCGAATTCCTGAGATGGACCGCGGCGGGGCAATTGGAGCCACGCCGCGGCGAACCGGCAGGCAAGAAGGATTTTCAACGATGGCAACGATCACTGCTGCGATGGTCAAGGATCTGCGCGAGTCCACCGGCGCAGGCATGATGGACTGCAAGGCCGCGCTGACCGAGAACGACGGCAATATGGAAGCGGCGCAGGATTGGCTGCGCAAGAAGGGCCTGTCGAAGGCTGCCAAGAAGTCGGGCCGCGTTGCGGCCGAAGGCCTGATTGGCGCGCTTACCAAGGGCAACAAGGGCGTCGTGGTCGAGGTCAACTCCGAGACCGACTTCGTCGCGCGCAACGGCCAGTTCCAGGGCCTGGTCAAGATGGTTGCCCAGGTTGCCTTCGACGCCGGCGCCGATGTCGAGAAGATCAAGGCCGCCAAGGTCGGCGACGTCACGGTGGAAACCGCGATCAATGACGCGATCGCCACCATTGGCGAGAACATGACGCTGCGCCGTGCCGCTGCGCTCGAGGTGAGCCAGGGCGTGGTGTCGCACTACGTCCACGGTGCCGTCATCGACGGCGCCGGCAAGATGGGCGTGATCGTCGCGCTGGAATCGCCCGGCAAGGCCGACGAGCTCGCGACGCTCGGCCGCCAGATCGCGATGCACATCGCGGCCGCCAACCCGCTGGCGCTCGATCCGTCCGGTCTCGATCAGGCGGTCGTCAAGCGCGAGAAGGACGTGCTCGCCGACAAGTATCGCCAGCAGGGCAAGCCGGAGAACGTGATCGAGAAGATCGTCGAGTCCGGCCTCAAGACCTATTACAAGGAGGTCTGTCTGCTCGAGCAGGCCTTCATCCACGACACCGGCAAGTCGGTGGCGCAGGCGGTGAAGGAAGCCGAAGGCAAGGTCGGCGGCGCGATCAAGATCGCGGGCTTTGTGCGCTATGCTCTCGGTGAGGGAATCGAGAAGCAGGAAAGCGACTTCGCGGCCGAGGTCGCGGCGGCCAGCGGCAAGAAGTAAGCGCCGGAACGTTCCTTCCGGCGTGCCGCCGGAAGCGGCGCCCGGACGAGGAAAGTGCTCATGACTGATCCGGTCTATCGTCGCGTCGTGATCAAGCTGTCCGGCGAATATCTCGCGGGACAGCAAGGCTTTGGCATCGATCAGCCGACCATGGACCGGGTTGCGGACGATCTGATCGCCGCCCGCCAGCTCGGCACCGAGGTCGCGGTCGTGATCGGCGGCGGCAATATCTTTCGCGGTGTCGAGGTGTCCTCCCGCGGCGTATCGCGCCCGACCGGCGACACCATGGGCATGCTTGCCACCATGATGAACTGCCTGGCGCTCGAAGCCACGATCGAGCGCAAGGGCATGCCGGCGAGGGCTCTCTCGGCGTTCGTCATGCCCGAGGTTTCCGAGCTGTTTACCCGCACGGCAGCGCACAAATATCTCGCCGAGGGCCGGATCCTGCTGCTTGGCGGCGGAACCGGCAATCCGTTCTTCACCACCGACACGACCGCGGTGCTGCGCGCCGCCGAGATCGGCGCCCAGGCGGTGCTGAAGGCGACCAATGTGGACGGCGTCTACTCGGCCGACCCCAAGAAAGACCCGACCGCGACGCGATTCGACCGTCTGACGCATTCTCAGGCGATCGAGGGCGGCTACAAGGTGATGGATGCGACCGCCTTCGCACTTGCCCGCGAGACGTCACTGCCTATCATCGTATTTTCGATCGCGGAGCCCGGTTCGATCGGCGCGATTCTGCGTGGCGCCGGCCACGGAACCATCGTCGCCGGCTGACGGCTCATCTGGCGCGCCCCAGAAGCAGGGGCGCGAGGTCGCCGGGATTTTGAAGGAGAAACGTGATGGCCACGGGTAATTTCGACCTCAACGAAGTGAAGCGTCGCATGCAGGGCGCCGTCCAGTCGCTCAAGCACGAGCTTGGCGGCTTGCGCACCGGCCGCGCCTCGGCCTCGATGCTCGATCCGGTGCAGGTCGATGCCTATGGCAGCCACATGCCGCTCAATCAGCTCGCCACCGTCAGCGTGCCGGAGCCGCGCCTGATCTCGGTGCAGGTCTGGGACAAGTCGATGGTCAAGGCGGTGGAAAAGGCGATCGTCGATTCCAATCTCGGCCTGTCGCCCGCGACCGAAGGCCAGGTGCTGCGCCTGCGCATCCCCGAGCTCAACGAGGAGCGCCGCAAGGAGCTGGTGAAGGTCGCGCACAAATACGCCGAAGCCGCCAAGGTCGCCGCGCGCCACGTCCGCCGCGACGGTCTCGACGTTCTCAAGAAGCTCGAGAAGAATCACGAGATGTCGGAGGACGACCAGAAGCGTCACGCCGACGAGGTGCAGAAGGCCACCGACGGCACCATCACCGAGATCGACCAGCTGCTGGCCGCCAAGGAAAAAGAGATCCTCACCGTCTAAAGCGCGGTGAATTGTCATCGCGCTTTGGGTTATTGTTCGCGCATGATCGTTTCGGAAAGTCGCTTCGCATTTTTCCGGGTCATGCTTTAAGGCCGCTTCCATGTCCAACGCCGCCGCGCCTGCAACGGAAGGACCCGACCGGTCCGACGCGCCTGCGCATGTCGCCATCATCATGGATGGCAACGGGCGTTGGGCGGCCGCGCGCGGCCTGCCGCGTGCAGAGGGGCATCGCCGCGGCGTCGAGGCGTTGCGCCGCGTGGTGCGGGCCTCGCACGAACTCGGCATCCGCTACCTCACCATCTTCTCGTTCTCGTCGGAGAACTGGTCGCGGCCGGCGAGCGAGATCGGCGATCTCTTCGGTTTGCTCCGCCGCTTCATCCGCAACGACCTCGCCAGCCTGCATCGCGATGGCGTCAAGGTCCGCATCATCGGCGAGCGCGACGGGCTCGAGGGCGACATCTGTGCGCTGCTGAACGAGGCCGAGGAGCTGACGCGCGACAACACGCGCCTCACGCTGGTCGTCGCCTTCAACTACGGCTCGCGGCATGAGATCGCGAAGGCGGCGCAGAAGCTCGCGCGCGAAGTTGCCGAGGGCAAGCGCGATCCTGCTTCGATCGACGCCGAGACGCTTGGCGCGCATCTCGATGCACCCGACATTCCCGATCCCGATCTCATCATCCGCACCAGCGGCGAGCAGCGCCTGTCCAACTTCCTGATGTGGCAGGCCGCCTATAGCGAGCTGGTGTTCGTGCCGATCCACTGGCCCGATTTCGACAAGGCGGCGCTGGAAGGCGCGATCGCCGAATTTGCCAGGCGCGAGCGCCGTTTCGGCGGCCTGGTCGCGAAAACCGCCTCGTGAGCGAACCAGACGCCGCATCGGCGGGCGCCAAGCCTGCCCCGAGCAATCTCGTGATGCGGGTTCTCGCAGCGCTGGTGCTGGCGCCGCTCACCATCGCGGCCGCCTATGCCGGCGGCTGGCTGTGGGCGCTGCTCGTCACCCTGGTGTCGATCGGGCTGTTCGCGGAATGGCTGACGGTTGTGGGCGCGGGCTCAGCCGCGCTGACCGGGGCGGGGACGGTCGTCATCGCCATGATGGGTCTGT
Source organism: Bradyrhizobium sp. 18BD (assembly GCF_054185225.1). NCBI lineage: Bacteria > Pseudomonadati > Pseudomonadota > Alphaproteobacteria > Hyphomicrobiales > Nitrobacteraceae > Bradyrhizobium > Bradyrhizobium sp. 18BD. The sequence goes on from NZ_JAVAYL010000030.1 coordinate 4,911, forward strand.
GCGTTGCCGCTGGCGCGCTCAAGACCGCCATCATCGTCGGCTGCGTCGGCGGCGCGATCATCATGCTGATCGCGCGCGGCAAGTTCGTCTGGGCGGCGACCGGCTTTGCCTACGCCGCGGCGGCCCTGCTCGCCTCGATCCTGGTGCGGAAGGATCTCGCCAACGGTTTCTCCGCGCTGATGTTCATTCTGCTGGTGGTGTGGGCGACCGATATCGGTGGCTATTTCGCCGGCCGCAGCATCGGCGGTCCGAAGCTCTGGCCACGCGTCAGCCCGAAGAAGACTTGGTCCGGCGCCCTCGGCGGCTTCACGGCGAGCCTTGCGGTCGCCGCCGGCTTTGCCGCGTGCGGGATCGGGAAGGCAGTTCCGCTGCTGCTCGTCAGCGCGGTCCTGTCGGTGGTGTCGCAGCTCGGCGATCTCTTCGAATCTGCCGTGAAGCGGCGCTTCGGCGTCAAGGATTCCAGTCACTTAATTCCCGGTCATGGCGGTCTATTGGACCGTCTGGACGGTTTTGTCGCCGCCATCCTGGCGGCATGGCTTATCGGCTTTCTCCGCCATGGTGTGCATAGCGCCGGAAGCGGTCTTATGGTTTGGTGAGGATATGAGCGCCGTTCCCTTGCGTAATAACAGGCTTGCTGCGTCCGACATCCGCAGCGTCACAGTCCTCGGTGCCACCGGCTCGATCGGCGACAGCACGATGGATTTGCTGCGTGCCTCGCCCGAGCGCTACCGCGTCGAAGCCTTGACCGCGAACAGCAACGTCGAGGCGCTGGCCAAGCTCGCCAAGGAGTTTTCCGCGCGCTACGTCGCGATCGCGGACGCTTCCAAGCTCGGCGAGCTCAAGGCTGCGCTCGCGGGCACGAGCACCGAATGCGGCGCCGGCGAGAGCGCCGTCATCGAGGCGGGCGCCCGTCCGGCCGATTGGGTGATGGCGGCGGTCAGCGGCGCGGCCGGTCTGAAGCCGGCATTGGCGGCGGTTGATCGCGGCGCCCATGTCGCGCTCGCCAACAAGGAATGTCTCGTCTGCGCCGGTGATTTCTTCATGCAGCGCGCGGCAAAAGCCGGTGCCTGCATCCTGCCGGCCGATTCCGAGCACAACGCGCTGTTCCAGGCGCTGGCATCGGGCAATCGCGACGAACTGGTCCGCGTCATCATCACCGCGTCGGGCGGCCCGTTCCGGACCTGGAAGCCCGCCGACATCGAGCAGGCAACGCTCGAGCAGGCCCTGAAGCATCCCAACTGGAGCATGGGCCAGAAGATCACGATCGATTCCGCCTCGATGATGAACAAGGGCCTCGAAGTGATCGAGGCGTCCTATTTGTTCGCGCTCTCGCCCGACGAGATCGACGTCCTGGTGCATCCGCAGTCGATCATCCACGGCATGGTCGAGTTCTCCGACCGCTCGGTGATGGCGCAGCTCGGCTCGCCCGACATGCGCACCCCGATCGCGCACTGCCTCGGCTGGCCCGACCGCATCAAGGGACCGGCGGCCAAGCTGGACCTCGCCAAGATCGGCCAGCTCACCTTCGAGGCGCCGGATTTCGAACGGTTCCCCGGACTGCGGCTGGCGTTCGATTCGCTGCGGACCGGGAAGGGGGCGACCACGGTCTACAACGCCGCCAACGAGGTCGCGGTCGCCGCCTTCATCGCCGGCAAGATCCGCTTCGGCGCCATCGCGCGGCTGGTCGAGGCGACGCTGGACGACTGGGTCCGCGGCGGGAACCAGGCCCCGATGACGTCCGCGGATGACGCAATATCCGTTGACCATGTTGCTCGAAATAGAGCTGCCGCCCTATTGCCTCAAATTGCCTTAAAGGCATCCTAGATGGTTCGGGGCCAGGGCCTTGCGGCGCTGGATGAGGGAATTCGATGATCGACTTTTTTACCCATAGTTTCAATGCGTTGAGCCATGGGCTCCTCGGCTACGTTGTTCCCTTCCTCTTCGTCCTGACCATCGTCGTGTTCTTCCATGAGCTCGGCCACTTTCTGGTCGCGCGCTGGGCAGGCGTCCGGGTCCTAACCTTCTCGCTCGGTTTCGGACCTGAGCTGGTCGGTTTCAACGACCGCCACGGCACCCGCTGGAAGATTTCGGCGATCCCGCTCGGCGGCTACGTCAAGTTCTTCGGTGACGAGAGCGAGGCCTCGACCCCGTCGGCCGAGACGCTGGCGGCGATGACCGCCGAGGAGCGCGCCGGCAGCTTCCACCACAAGAAGGTCGGCCCGCGGGCAGCCATCGTTGCGGCCGGGCCGATCGCCAATTTCATCCTGGGCGCGCTGATCTTCGCCGGCATGGCGCTGTATTATGGCAAGCCGAGCACGATCGCGCGGGTCGATGGCGTCGTCGCCGACGGCGCGGCAGCCACGGCCGGCTTCAAGATCGGGGACGTCGTCGTCCAGATCGACGGCAAGCCGATCGAGAGCTTTGCAGACATGCAGCGAATCGTGGCGATGAACGCCGGTTCTGCGCTTGCTTTCCAGGTGAAGCGGGACGGCGCCATCGTGTCGCTGACCGCGACCCCGGCGCTGCTCGACCGCAAGGACCCGTTCGGCAACAGCCATCGGGTCGGCGTTCTCGGCGTCGAGCACAAGTCGCAGGCCGGTGAGGCCTCGACCGCGCCGGTCGGCGTCGGCGAAGCGCTCAAGATCGGGGTCGAGCAGGTCTGGTTCATCATCACCAGCACCTTCAAGTTCCTGGGCTCGCTGTTTGTCGGGCAGGGCAATCCGAACGAGGTCAGCGGCGTGCTCGGCATCGCCAAGATGTCGGGACAGGCGGCCAGCGCCGGGTTCCAGTTCGTGATCAATCTGTGCGCAGTGCTGTCGGTGTCGATTGGCCTGCTGAACCTGTTCCCGATCCCGCTGCTCGATGGTGGCCACCTTATGTTCTATGCGGCGGAAGTCGTTCGCGGCCGGCCCTTGTCCGAGCGGACCCAGGAGATGGGGTTCCGAATCGGGCTGGGTTTGGTGCTGATGTTGATGGTGTTTGCCACCTACAATGACATCCTGCGGATGGCCGCTTCCTAATACGGGCTTTTTTGTGGCGTTGCTGATCAGCAACGTCTTGGAATGAAATTGAAATTACGGTGTCTGCTGCCGTTTGCGGCACCGAGGAAATTGGCTACAAGCGGCTTCGAACTTGGGGAATCTCCCAGACCGGCGTTGGGGTTGGGTCTGGTACTGATAAGGGCGCGTTGCGCAATGAAGTTTGGACTGCGACTCCGGGGGGGCTTGCTCGCAACCCTGATCTTGTTCGGCGCGCCGGTGGTTGCCCCGGTTGGGGCTGTTTTGGTGTCTTCGTCTGCGCTTGCGCAGACCGTCCAGTCGATTTCCGTCGAAGGGAATCGCCGTGTCGAGGTGGAGACGATCCGCTCCTATTTCAAGCCGGGTCCGGGCGGTCGCCTGGATCAGGGCGCCATCGATGATGGCCTCAAGGCGCTGATCGAGACGGGCCTGTTCCAGGACGTCCGAATCAACCGTGGCGCCGGTGGCCAGATCATCGTCTCCGTGGTGGAAAACCCGGTGATCGGCCGCATCGCCTTCGAGGGCAACAAGAAGATCAAGGACGAGCAGCTCACCGCTGAGGTCCAGTCCAAGGCGCGCGGCACCTTCTCCCGCGCCATGGTGCAGTCCGACACGCTGCGAATCGCCGAGATCTATCGCCGCTCCGGCCGCTACGACGTGCGCGTCACGCCCGAGATCATCGAGCAGCCGAACAACCGCGTCGACCTGGTCTTCACGATCGAGGAAGGCGCCAAGACCGGCGTCAAGTCGATCGAGTTCGTCGGCAACAACGCGTTCTCGTCCTATCGCCTGCGCGACGTCATCAAGACGCACGAATCGAACCTGCTGAGCTTCCTCGCCAGCAGCGACATCTACGATCCCGATCGCGTCGAAGCCGACCGCGACCTGATCCGCCGCTTCTATCTCAAGAACGGTTTCGCCGACGTCCAGGTCGTCGCCGCGCTGACCGAATACGATCCGGAGAAGAAGGGCTTCAACGTCACCTTCAAGATCGAGGAAGGCGCGCAGTACCGCGTCGGCGCGGTCGACTTCCGCACCAGCATTCCGAACTTCGACCCCACCTCGATGCGCAGCTATTCGCGCGTCAATGTCGGCTCGCTCTACAACGTCGAGTCGGTCGAGAAGTCGGTCGAGGAGATGCAGATCGAGGCCTCGCGCCGCGGCTATGCCTTCGCCGTGGTCCGTCCCGGCGGCGACCGCAATTTTGACGCGCACACGGTCAACGTCGTGTTCAACATCGACGAGGGCCCGCGCACCTATATCGAGCGCATCAATCTGCGCGGCAACACCCGCACGCGCGACTACGTGATCCGCCGCGAGTTCGACATCTCCGAGGGCGATGCCTACAACCGCGCGCTGGTCGATCGTGCCGAGCGCCGCCTGAAGAACCTCGACTACTTCAAGAGCGTGAAGATCACGACGGAGCCGGGCTCCTCGAGCGACCGCGTCATCCTGATCGTCGACATGGAAGAGAAATCGACCGGCGACTTCTCGATCTCGGGCGGTTACTCCACGACCGACGGTGCGCTCGCCGAAGTCTCGGTCTCCGAGCGTAACCTGCTTGGCCGCGGCCTGTTCGCCAAGGCGTCGGTGACCTACGGCCAGTACGCGCGCGGCTACTCGTTGTCGTTCGTCGAACCCTATCTGCTCGACTACCGCGTCGCGCTGGGTCTCGACCTCTATCAGCGCCAGCAGCTGTCCAACAGCTACATCTCCTACGGCACCAAGACGCTCGGCTTCTCGCCGCGCCTCGGCTTCTCCTTGCGTGAAGATCTGTCGCTCCAGCTGCGCTACTCGATCTACCAGCAGGAAATTACGCTGCCGTCCTACTTGGCGAACTGTAACAACAACCAGTTCCTGGCGGATGGCGTGACGCCGAATCCGCTCTTCAACCCGAGCCCAGCCTTTGCCAATGCCAATGGTATTAGTCTCGCCTCGACGAACGGCCTTGGCTGCTACAGCGACGGCGAAGCCTCGTTGCCGGTGCGCAAAGAGCTTGCCGGCGGCAAGACCCTGACCTCGGCTCTCGGCTACACGCTGAGCTACAACACGCTGGACAACAACAAGAACCCCACCGACGGTCTGCTCGTCGACTTCCGCCAGGACTTCGCCGGCGTCGGCGGCGACGTCTCCTACCTGAAGTCGGTGGTCGACGCGAAGTACTACACACCGCTGGTGTCTGATATCGTCGGCCTCGTGCACATGCAGGGGGGCATGCTGAACCAGATCGGCAACAAGGAACTGCGCATGCTCGATCAGTTCCAGATGGGGCCGAACCTTGTCCGCGGCTTTGCCCCGAATGGCATCGGCCCGCGCGATTTGAATCCCTACGGCACGCAGGACGCGCTTGGCGGCACCAAATATTGGGGCGCTTCGCTCGAATTGCAGATGCCGTTCTGGTTCCTGCCGAAGGAAGTGGGTCTGAAGGGCGCGGTCTACGCTGACGCTGGCGGTCTCTTCGACTATCAGGGACCGACGACGTGGTTCGCGACCAACGAAATAACCACGACCAGGAATTCGAACTGTACGCCGTCGACGATCAACCCGGCCACGCCTGGCACCTGTACCGGCCTGGTGTATGACAACGGCAATACCGTCCGTTCGTCGGTTGGTGTCGGCCTGATCTGGCAGTCACCATTCGGACCCTTGCGCTTCGACTACGCCGTGCCGCTCACCAAGGGCAAGTACGACCGTGTGCAGGAGTTCCGGTTCGGCGGCGGCACCACGTTCTAATTCGAACAGCACGGCATGATCCGGCCCCCTGGGTTACCCTTCTTGGGTTTCTCTCGGGGGCCGATCTTTCAAAAAGATCGTGCTCAATCCATGAGATAAGGCATGATGCGGCCTGACCGCTTCATGCCGAAGCCGGACCGCAACGGGGTGGAATGGCGCAGCCGACCTTCTTCAAGAAACCGCCTGCCACAGCGCTGGCCGATATTGCCACGCTGACCAAGGCGCAGCTGGTCGACCTCACACGGGGCGACCGCGTCATCACGGGCCTGGCTTCGCTCGACGAGGCCGGCCCGATGCATTTGGCGTTCTTCGACAACCTTAAATATGCCGATGAGCTCAAGGCGACCAAGGCCGGCGCCTGTCTGGTGAGCCCGCGCTTCGAGGCCCAGGTGCCCGCGCATGTGGCCGTGCTGCGGGTGGCGCAGCCGTTCAGGGCCTTCGTCAGGATCGCCCGGGAGTGGCACGAGGACGCGCTCAGGCCGCAATCCTGGGTCGGCAATGACCGCATCGCTCCGTCCGCCATCATCGATCCCACGGCGCGGCTCGAGGACGGGGTGATCGTCGATCCCCTCGCGGTGATCGGCGCCGACGTCGAGATCGGCAGCGGCACAGTGGTCGGCGTCGGGGCTGTGATCGGCCCGGGCGTCAAGATCGGCCGGGACTGCAATGTCGGCGCCCGTACCGCCATCCAGTGCGCCCTGATCGGCAACAACGTGCTGATCCATCCCGGCTGCTCGATCGGCCAGGACGGCTATGGGTTCATCTTCTTCGGCCCCGAGGGCCATCTGAAGGTGCCGCAGACCGGGCGTGTGCTGATCCAGAACGACGTCGAGGTCGGGGCCAACACCACCATCGATCGTGGCTCCCTGCGTGACACCGTGATCGGCGAGGGCACCAAAATCGACAATCAGGTTCAGATCGGCCACAATGTGACGATCGGTCGGCACTGCCTGCTGGCGGCCCAGATCGGCCTCGCCGGCAGCCTGACCATCGGCGACAACGTGGCGCTGGGAGCGAAGGTTGGTATCAACAATCACCTCAAGATCGGCGACGGAGCCCAGGTGACCGCGATGAGCGCCGTCAAGGACGACATTCCGCCGGGCGGCCGCTGGGGCGGGCACTTTGCCAAGCCGACCAAGCAGTGGTTCAAGGAAATTATCGCGGTGGAGCGCCTGGTACGCGACAGCAAGGCCGATCCGAAGAACGAGGGACGGGAATGACGGAGGAATCGCCTATCAAGTTCGAGCTGGTGGATATCAATGCGATCCTCCGGACGCTGCCGCACCGTTTCCCGATGCTGCTGATCGACCGCGTGATCAACATCCGCGCCGATTACAGCGGCATCGGCATCAAGAACGTCACCTTCAACGAACCGGCCTTCCAGGGCCATTTTCCCGAGCGCCCGGTCTATCCCGGTGTGATGATGATCGAGGCGATGGCGCAGACGGCGGGCGTGATCGGCATCACCTCGGTCGAGGGCACCGAGAAGCCGCGCGCGGTGTATTTCCTCACCATCGACAAGTGCAAGTTCCGCAAGCCCGTGCTGCCCGGCGATACCATCGAATACCACATGCGTTCGATCGGCCGCCGCAAGGCGATGTGGTGGTTTCACGGCGACGCCAAGGTCAACGGCCAGGTCGTTGCGGAAGCCGACGTCGGCGCCATGCTGACGGATTAAGCGAGATCAGCTCCTCTGGACGCGTTCGCGCGTCGGGCAGGCGTAACGGCCGACTGTCACATCGCGCTTGATGTTCTGGTTGAAGAACTGGCCCATGGACGGTGCGCCCAGCAGGTGCTCGACCGTGTCCGCCGTCACGCCGCAATAGCGGTCATAGGCGCCGTTCACCGTGACGAGAAGGTGCTGCTGCGCGGGATCGTAACAGACTCGCTGCAGCACCGTGCTGCGGGTGATGTCGCGGCATTCGAATGTCTCGAGATCGACGCGGCGATGTTCGCCAGTCTCGATCGTCTCGGATACGACCGGCGCGGTCGCGAGCTGTGCGAGCAGGATTGCAAGGGCCCTGACCACGATGACTTCAAGCTCCACATGAACGCGTTGAGGCGTTGCGGCGGCCGGCTCATCCGGCACCTGAAACACGCCGAGATGATACGTCACTGGACAGATCGGGCATAGTCGCGCTAACCAGCGGAAAACTGAGCGACTTCAAAGCCTAACCAGACCTTCTTGATGAGTCAGATTGCTTGATGAGTAAGATTGATCCTACCGCACGGGTCGAGGACGGGGCCGTGATCGGCGAGGGCACCGAGATCGGGCCCTTTTGCATCATCGGCCCGCATGTCGTGATCGGCGCGAACTGCAAGCTGATCGGGCATGTGCACATCACGGCGCAGACCACCATCGGCGACAATTGCACCATCTATCCTTTCGCCTCGCTCGGCACACCGCCGCAGTCGCTCAGCTATCGCGGCGAGCTGACCAAGCTCACGATCGGCTCGGGCTGCACCATCCGCGAATCCGTCACCATGAACGCCGGTACCGTCGCCGGCGGCGGCATCACCACGGTCGGCGACCGCGGCTATTTCATGAATTGCAGCCATGTCGGCCATGACTGCCATGTCGGCAATGACGTGATCTTCGCGACCTCGGCGACGCTCGGCGGTCATGCCGAGATCGGCGACTTCGTTTTCATCGGCGGCCTGTCCGCGGTGCACCAGTTCACCCGCATCGGGCCGCAGGTGATGGTCGGGGGCGTTTGCGGCGTGCGCGACGACATCATCCCGTTCGGGCTGGTCAACGGCCAGTACGCCGTGCTCGAAGGTCTCAACATCATCGGCATGAAGCGGCGCAAGTTCACCAAGCAGCGGCTGGCGACCGTGCGTTCGTTCTACCAGAAGCTCTTCCACGGCCCCGGCATGTTCGCCGAGCGCCTCGCGGCGGCGCAGCCGCTGGCGGGGGAAGACCCCGCGATTGCCGAGATCCTCGACTTCATCGGCAAGGGCAAGCATCGCCCGCTCTGTCTTCCCGCCATCGAGAAGTGATCCTGGCATGGCCGCGGACATGACATCGGCGGCAGCGGAGATTTCATCGCCGGTCGGCGTGGTCGCAGGCGGCGGCGCCATGCCGTTCGCGGTCGCCGACTCGCTCGCCGCGCGCGGCTTCACGCCGGTGCTGTTTCCGCTGCGAGGCGCCTGCGATCCGGTGCAGGTGGACAAATTCCGCCATCGCTGGATCTCGGTCGGTCAGCTCGGCCGCGCCATGCGGCTGTTCCGCGAGGAGGGCTGCCGCGACCTGATCTTCATCGGCACGCTGGTGCGGCCTTCGCTCACGGAAATCCGCTTCGATGTCACGACGCTGCGGCTGCTCGGCAATGTCATCCGAGCCTTCCGCGGCGGCGACGATCATCTGTTGTCCGGTGTCGGCCGCATCCTTGAGCAAGGCGGTTTTCGCATGGTCGGCATCAAGGACGTCGCGCCCGACCTGCTGATGCCCGAGGGCTGCATCAGCCGCGCCTGGCCGGCTGACAATGCCAAGGCCGACATCCAGCGCGGCCGCGCGGTGCTGACCGCGCTCGGGCCGTTCGACATCGGCCAGGCGGCCGTGGTGATCGACGGCCATGTCGTGGCGGTCGAGGACATCGAGGGCACCGATGCGCTGCTCGCGCGCGTCGCGCGGCTGCGCGAGGAGGGGCGGATTCGCGCGGCCACGGGTCGCGGCGTGCTGGTGAAGGCACCGAAGAGTGGCCAGGATCTGCGCTTCGACCTGCCTACGATCGGGCCGCGGACCATCGAGGGCGTCGCGAAAGCCGGCCTTGCCGGCATCGCCGTCATCGCCGGCAACACCATTGCCGCCGAGCCGCAGGCGATGATCGCGCTCGCCGACGCCAAATATCTCTTCATCATCGGCCTGCCGGCGTGATGCAGAACCGCGATCCCAAGCGCAGGATTTTCCTGATCGCGACGGAAGAATCCGGCGACCGGCTCGGCAGCGCCTTGATGAAGGTGCTGCGCCAGCGCCTCGGCGACGGCGTGCAGTTCGAAGGCGTCGGCGGCCGCACTATGGCGCGCGAGGGGCTCGAGACGCTGTTTCCGATCGATGAGCTGTCGATCGTCGGTTTCGCCGCGGTGATCCAGCAATTGCCAAAGATCCTGCGGCTGATCCGCGAGACCGCGGATGCCGTGCTGGAAGCCGCGCCCGATGCGCTCGTCATCATCGACAGCCCGGATTTCACCCATCGCGTCGCCCGCCGCGTGCGCGCGAAGAATCCCGCGATCCCGGTGATCGACTACGTCTCGCCCTCGGTGTGGGCCTGGCGGCCGGGCCGGGCGCGCGCCATGCTCGGCTATGTCGACCATGTTCTCGGACTGTTGCCGTTCGAGCCGGAGGAATATCGCAAGCTCGGCGGGCCGCCCTGCAGCTATGTCGGCCATCCCCTGGTCGAGCAATTGCCTTCGCTGCGGCCGAGCGCGGAGGAGCAGGCACGTCGTGATACCGAGCCGCCGGTGCTGCTGGTGCTGCCCGGCAGCCGCCGCAGCGAGATCCGGCATCATCTCGACGTCTTCGGCACAACGCTCGGGCGGCTCCAGGCCGAAGCCCGCGCGTTCGACCTGATGCTGCCGACCATGCCGCATCTCGAAGCAACCGTGCGCGAGGGCATCGCGAGCTGGCCGGTCAAGCCGCAGATCGTGGTCGGCGAGGCCGAGCGGCGCGCCGCCTTCCGCATCGCGCATGCCGCGCTGGCCAAATCCGGCACGGTGACGCTGGAGCTCGCGCTGTCGGGGATTCCCATGGTGACCGCCTATCGTGTCGGCGCGATGGAAGCCTTCATCCTGCGCCGCGCGATCCGCGTCTCCTCGGTGATCCTAGCCAATCTCGTGATCGGCGAGGACGTCATTCCGGAATATCTGCAGGAGGACTGTACGCCGGAGAAGCTCGCGCCGGCGCTGACGGAGCTGCTCACGGATACGCCGCTGCGCAAGCGGCAGGTCGAGGCGTTCGCGCGGCTCGACCAGATCATGTCGACCGGCAACAAATCGCCGAGCGTGCTCGCGGCTGATATCGTGCTGGCGACGATGCGCAAGGTGCGGCGCTAAGACGACGCGAGGACTTGGCCGACTTCGATCGCGCCCTACGCCAAGCCGCCATCGACCCGAAAGCATTGGCTGGTGATGCGCCGGCTCTCGTCGGATGCGAGGAACAGCGCCAGGCCGGCGATGTCGTCGGGCGTCACTGCATCGGGAACGGCCTGGCGGGTGCGCATCTCCGAGATCTTCTGCTCGTCCGGAAACCAGAGCCGGCGCTGGCGCTCGGTGATGACCATGCCCGGCGCGATGGCATTGACGCGAATGCGGTCGGGACCGACGATCCTGGCCAGCGAGTTGGTGAAGCCGGCAATCGCCGCCTTCGCCCCGGCGTAAACCGGCAGCGCGGGCGCGCCGCGCATCCAGGCCACCGACGACATGTTGATGATCGAACCGCCGCCGCGCACCTGCATCTGCGGCACGATGGCCTGCGCGGCAAAAAAGACGTGCTTGAAGTTGACGCCGATCATCCAGTCGAACTCGGCCGAGGTCACCTCGGCCAATACCTGGCGCTGATCGTTGGCGGCATTGTTCACGAGGACCGCGGCATCGCCGAGCGATCGGTGGACCTCTGCCATGGCGGTGCGCAGGCCATCGATGTCGAGGAGGTCGCACGGCACGAACAGCGGTGCGGCGGCGGAGGTCTTCGCCAATTCCTGCACCAGCGCTTCGCCCGCCTGCGTATCGATGTCGAGGAAGGCGACGCGGGCGCCCTGGCCCGCGAAGGCGCGCACGAAGGCGGCGCCGATACCGCTGGCGCCGCCGGTGATCAGCACCACACGGCCGGCAAGGCTGGAATAGGTGACGTCAGTCATGCGATCAGTCGCTCCGTCTCGGGGTCGAACAGGCAGATGCGGCGGGTGTCCAGCGCGAAGGAGGCCGAGGCGCCCGGCGTCGGGCGGATGTCCGGCGAGATGCGCGCCTGCGCAGGCTCGCCGCCAAGCCGGAGCAGGACGATGGTCTCCGCGCCCGTGGGCTCGACCAGCTCGACTGGTGCGGTAACGATGACAGACGCGCCCACAGCACCGGAGAACACGCGGTCCCCCTCGGTGATGCATTCCGGCCTGATCCCAAGCACCACCTCGCGGCCGACATAGGACTGGGCGGCGTCGTAGCTTTGCAGGCGCAAGCGAACCTCGTCCGGCCGGCCAGCGCCGATCACGACCACCGGTCCACCAGAATCCGCCTCGAGCCGGGCCGCCATCGTGTTCATCGGCGGTGAACCCATGAAACGGGCGACGAACAGATTGGCGGGATAGCGGTATACCGTGTCGGGGTCGGCGAATTGCTGCACCACGCCGCGATGCATCACCGCGATTCGCGTCGCCATCGTCATCGCCTCGATCTGGTCGTGGGTGACATAGATGATGGTGGCGCCGATGCGCTGATGCAGCCGCTTGATCTCCATCCGCATCTCGACGCGCAGCTTGGCGTCGAGGTTGGAGAGCGGCTCGTCGAACAAAAAGAGCAGGGGATCGCGCACGAGGGCCCGCCCCATCGCCACGCGCTGGCGCTGGCCGCCGGAGAGCTGCGACGGCTTGCGGCCGAGCAGCGGCTCGATCTGCAATAGGCGCGCGACATTCGCGACGGCCTTCTCCTGCTCAGCCTTCGGCACATGCCGGCACTCCATGCCGAAGGTGATGTTCTGGCGCACCGTCATCGACGGATAGAGCGCGTAGGACTGGAACACCATGGCGATGTCGCGGTCCTTGGGCGGGACGTCGTTGACGACGCGCCCGCCGATTTCCACCGTGCCGTCGCTGGCACGATCGAGCCCGGCCACGATGTTGAGCAGCGTGGACTTGCCGCAGCCGGATGGACCGACCAGCACGGTGAATTCGCCGCTCTCGATGTCGAGGTCGATGCCCTTCAGCACCTCCAGATTGGCGTAGCGCTTCGACAAGGCGCGAATGCTCAGTGCTGTCATGACACATCCATCATTTCACCGCGCCCGCGGTGAGGCCGCGTACGAAGTATTTGCCGCCGATCAGATAGATCAGCAGGGTCGGCAAAGCCGCGATCATCACTGCGGCGCTTTGCACGCCATGCTGCGGGATATCGGCGACCGCGGCGGAGAGCGCGATCAATGCGGCAGTGACCGGCTGCTGCTGGCCGGTCGTGAACGTCACGCCATAGAGAAACTCGTTCCAGATATGGGTGAACTGCCAGATCACGGTGACGACCAGGATCGGTGGCGAGAGCGGCAGGATGATGCGCCAGAAAATGCGAAAGAACCCTGCGCCGTCGATGCGCGCCGCTCTGATCAGCTCCTGCGGGATCGCGACATAGTAGTTTCGGCAGAATAGCGTGGTGAAGGAAAGCCCCTGGACCGTGTGAATCACGACCAGGCCCGTGAGCGTGTTCATCAGGCCCGTATCGCGCAGCACGATGGTCCAGGGCAGCAAACGCATCTGCTGCGGAAGGAAGATGCCGAGCGTGACGATCCCGTAAATCCAGCTGTCGCCGCGAAAGCGCCAGAGCGACACCGCGTAGCCGGCGACCGCACCAAGCAGGGTGGAGAAGATCGTGGCGGGAATGGTGACCAGCGCCGAGTTCAGCATGTACGGCCGGATGCCGGCGCAGGTTTCGGCGACGCAGAAACCGCTCCAGGCGGCAGGGTAATTGCTCCAGGCCAAATGTTGCGGCCAGCCGATCATCGAACCCTGCGCGATCTCCTCGTTGGTCCGCAGCGAGTTCAGCACCACAACGGCCAATGGCGCGAGCCACGCTGCGGCGACCAGCGTAACGACGAGATAGATCAAGATCCGGCTTGAGGTGAAGGTTCGGTCACGCATGGAGCGCCCGCCGCCGCTGGACGTAACGCCACGCCGCATAGGGCAGCAGCACCGCAAGAAGAATGAGCAGCATGAGGACAGCCGCCGCCGCGCCCCGGCCGAGCAGGCTGCGCTGGAACATCAGGTCATAGACGACGAGGGCCGGCAGCTGGGTCGCAATTCCTGGACCGCCATTGGTGAGGGCGCGGACGAGGTCGAAGGTTGAAATCGCGAATTGCAGCTGGATGACGATGACGGTGATGGTGATCGGCCACAGCGTCGGCAGGATGACGCGCCGGTACATCCTGATAGGTCCGGCGCCGTCGATCTGCGCAGCCTTGATCAGGTCGACGTCGACGGAGCGGAGGCCGGCGAGGAAGAGCGCCATGGCAAAGCCCGAGGACTGCCAGATCGCAGCGATGACGATGGTCCAGATCGCCATGTCGCGGTCGATCAGCCAGTCGAACCGGAAGGAGGTCCAGCCGAGGTCGTGGACCAGCTTCTGGATGCCTAGGCCGGGATTGAGCAGCCAGCTCCAGACCGTGCCGGTCACCACGAACGACACCGCCAGGGGATAGAGGAAGATCGAGCGCAGCACGTTCTCGCCGCGAATGCGCTGATCGAGCAGGATCGCAAGGATGAGGCCGGTTGCCAAGCTCAGCAACACGAAGGCGCTGCCAAACAGCAGCAGATTGTCGAGGGCGATCTGCCAGTTTCGCGAGGCCGCAACCGCGGAATAGTTGCGCAAACCGACCCAGCCCGAGACCGGGACAAGAGTGGATGGTGTGAACGAGATCCAGATCGTCCACAGCGAAAATGCAATGAGGTGCGCCGCTGACAGCAGCAGCGGCACCCAGATCATCAGATATTCGGGCAGCCGGCGGACCATGTCAGAGCTCGCCGGCCGGCCCGGTCGTATTGTTGTCGCGACGGCGTTGGTCAACGTGCGCTCTCGACGGCGTCGGCGAGGCGGGTGGCCGCTTGCTCCGGCTTGATCGTCTTGTTCTTCACATATTCGGTGATCACGTCGATCAATGCTGCGGTCATGCCGTTTTCCTGCGCCATGTTGTGCGCAAGACTGAGGACGGCCTGGTTGCTGGCGATCGCGTCTTTCAGGGCTGCTGCGGTGCGCCGTTGACCGTCCGACCAGCCTTCACCTGAGAGATCGACATCGGTGCGCACGGGGATCGATCCCGTGATCTGCGAATACATCGTCTGGATCGCCGGATCCATGACGAGCTGGGCCATCAGCGTCTGGCCGGCCTGCAGATCGGGCTCCTTGCGCTGCCAGAAGATGAAGGCATCGGCATTCAACAGGAAGACCGGCTTGCCATTGTCGCTCGGGCCCGGGGCGATCATGAAGTCTTCGAACTTGAAACCGGCGTTGCGCAACACGCCCTGCGCCCAACCGCCCATGATCATCATGCCCATGTCGCCGTCGACGAAGCGCTTCAGATTGGTCGAAAAGTGCTGGGCACCGACGTTGGGGTCCATCCAGTCGGCGATCTTGCGGACCTGCGCGAACGCAGCCTTGATCTCCGGGCCCTCCAGCGCCTTCTTGTCGAGGTTCATGATGGCCGCGCGGTAGGCGGCGGGGCTGATGCCCGCCAACGCGGCCTCGAACTTCTGTCCATCATCGGGGCGAGTGCCGCCATTGGCGACGGGATAGGCGACGCCGCCCGACTTCATCTTCTCGGCGAGATCGTTGAACTCGGCCCAGGTGACGGGGATCTTGTCGGCCTTGGCCTTGTCCATCGCGCGCTTGGAGAGGAACAGCATGTTGGTGCTGTAGATCTGCAACGGCAGCGCTATCCACTTGCCCGCGGGCTTGTGCAATTTCGCAAGGTCCGGCGCGACGACCTTCTCGTAGCCGGCGGCCGCGACCACCGCGTCGAGATCGACGGTGGGGGCAATCTTCGACCACGCCGCAATCTCGGGTCCCTTAAGCTGCGAACAGGCCGGCGGATCGCCGGCGATGATCTGGGCGCGCAGCTTGTTCATCATCTCGGTGGTGAAACCGGGGACGGGCGAGTGCTGCCAGACGCCGCCTTTCTCCTCGAACTTCTTGCCGAGCGCGGTGATGGCCGCCCCATCGCTGCCTGCGGACCATTGCGAGATCGCCGTCAGGCGCGGCTTGGCCGCGCCTTGCGCGCGGGCAAAGGCCGGCAGCGCGAGCATGGCCGCGGATCCAGCGAGCAGACGACGCCTTGTTGTGGTGATCGGCATGGCAAGTTCCTCCCGGTGTGAACTTCTTGTTTGAGTGCCTGAGGTCGCGTGTCAGGGCATGTCAGGCGGCCTCCGTCGATGCCGCGGGCATTCCGCCGCGGCTGGCGAGGCAAAAGGAGGCGAAGGCCAATGCGGCCTGCGGATCGTTGCCGTTCGAGGGCGGCACGAAGGCGAGCGACATCTGCGCCAGTTTCCGTCCGCCCAGGAGGCATGCATCGATCCCGTCGATGACGGCCTTTCGATCGTCCTCAGAGAGAAGGGACGGCCAACCGCTGACGACAACGCCGCGGCACGGCTTGACGTTCAATGTGTTGCCGATTGCGAGGCCGAGCCTGAACAGCCGTTGCCGCAATTCCTGGCGCATCCGCGAGGTGAGGGGGATCGTGGTCACCCATTCACTGCCGAGCTGAAGCAATTCCGCTTCGGTGGTGCGCAGGAGCTCGGCCAGCGCCGGCAGCGACGTATAGGCTTCGACGCAGCCGTGATGGCCGCAGCGGCAACGCGGTCCATCAGTGCCGAACACCATGTGACCGAGCTCGACCGGCTGGAGCGCATCGTCCTCGATCGGATCGTCCATCCACGCCCCCGCGACGCCCTGGCCGACGAAGACGAACAGATGCGCATCGCTGAACGGGTAGTGCTCGCTGCGGCAACGGTGAAAGGTGGCATGCGCGACCACCGAATTGGTGAAGGCGACCGGGACGTCCGCAAACAGCTCACCGAGCATGGCGCCGATACGTTCGACGTCGCAGGGGATGATCGGATTGCCAAACTCGCTCAAGCGGCCAAGGCCGGGAATGGTGATGCCGATCTGCGCGAGCCTGACGCGGCGCCGGCGCGTCCAGTTGCGCAGCAAGGTCAGGGCTTCGCGAAACACCCGGCTGACCGCCTCGGCTGTTGGCTTTGCCGGCAGCGGCACGCGCTCGGCGTAATGCAGTTCGCCCGACAGGCCGCCGACGCCGATGCCGAGCCACTGACCGGTCAGCTCAAGGGCCCCAAGCGCCACAGTGCGATCGAGCGAGACGAGGCCGGTCGGGCCGCCGACATAGGGGGCAGGGCGCCGCACTTCCTCGATCAGGCCTTCGGCCCTCAGGTCAAACAGGATGCGCGACAGGCTCGCTTCCGACAGGCGCACGGCCTTGGCCAGCGGCGGGCGGAACGAGCCGCCCGACTGAAGCAGATGAGTCAAAATGGCAGCGCGCGTCTGCCGCCGACTTCTCGGCTGCTCCGGCATTTCCATCCCTGTCGTCATTCTTACTTAGTGTAAGAATTTGCGCGCGGAGCGTTTCGGCTGTCAAGCGTTTGCCGGCGCAATGCGCCGACTTGTTGTTGTGCGTGGCAGCAAGACCCGCGAGCGATCCGATCAGGATTTTGGTGGCCGGCCTTCCGCCCATTCCGGCAATTCGACCTTCGGGTCGTACCAGTTGGCTGCGTCCGATCGCCAGATGTGCACCTCGGGCCGTTCCGCGATCAGTGTATCCAGGCATCCCATCCGCAGCAGCACCGTATCCTTGCCATCGCGTGCGGCGACGATGTGCGATCCACACTGCGAGCAGAAATACCGCGTCTTGCCTGGAGAGGATTCGAATCCGCGCAGCAGCTCTTCGCCCCTGGTCCAGCGAAAGCAGTCGCGTGGAACATTGGTGACGGTGGAGAAGGCCGAGCCGTGCGTCTTCCGGCAGGTCTGGCAATGGCAGTGCACGATCATGCTCGGCGAGGCATCGACTTCGTAGGCGACATGTCCGCAGAGGCAGCTTCCACTCAGCATCAGGTTCTCCAAATCTATGGGGTGGGCAAAGCGAAGCGCGCCCACCATTTCTGTTCCCAGCACGGAGAGGTGGTGGGCACGCTGCGCTTTGCCCACCCTACGGCATCTGCGCAAAACAAAAACGGCGCCATCCGGAGATGGCGCCGTTTAGAAAGCCGTGTGTCGGCTTAGGTCTTACTTGCGATCCTTGATCGCAACGTAGTCGCGGCGGGTGACGCCGGTGTAGAGCTGGCGCGGACGGCCGATCTTCTGCTGCGGGTCCTCGATCATCTCGCTCCACTGGCTGATCCAGCCGACGGTGCGGGCGACCGCGAACAGCACGGTGAACATCGAGACCGGGAAGCCCATCGCCTTCAGGGTGATGCCCGAATAGAAGTCGACGTTCGGGTACAGCTTGCGGTCGATGAAGTATTGGTCGCTCAGCGCGATCTTCTCGAGCTCAAGCGCCACCTTCAGCATCGGATCGTCGCCGTGGCCGGTCTCCTTGAGAACGGCGTGACACATCTTCTGCATGATCTTGGCGCGCGGATCGTAGTTCTTGTAGACACGGTGACCGAAGCCCATCAGGCGGACTTCGGAGTTCTTGTCCTTCACCTTCGCAATGAACTCGGGGATCTTGTCCACGGTGCCGATCTCGGCGAGCATCGCGAGCGCGGCTTCGTTGGCGCCGCCATGCGCCGGGCCCCAGAGGCAGGCAATGCCGGCGGCGATGCAGGCGAACGGGTTGGCGCCGGAGGAGCCGGCGATACGCACCGTCGAGGTCGAGGCGTTCTGCTCGTGGTCGGCGTGCAGGATGAAGATCTTGTCCAGCGCGTCAGCGAGCACCGGGTTGATCTTGTACTCCTCGCACGGCACGGCGAAGCACATGTTGAGGAAGTTCTCGGCGAAGGAGAGCGAGTTCTTCGGATACACGAAGGGCTGGCCGACCGTGTATTTGTAGGCCATCGCCGCCAGCGTCGGGATCTTCGCGATCATGCGCATGGAAGCGATCATGCGCTGCTTCGGATCGTTGATGTCGGTGGAGTCGTGATAGAACGCGGCGAGCGCGCCGACCGAAGCGACCATGACGGCCATCGGGTGAGCGTCGCGGCGGAAGCCCTGGAAGAAGCGGGCCATCTGCTCGTGCACCATCGTGTGATGGATCACGCGGTGGTCGAAATCCTTCTTCTGCTCGGCCGTCGGCAGATCCCCGAACAGCAAGAGATAGCAGGTCTCGAGGAAGTCGCCGTTCTCGGCGAGCTGCTCGATCGGGTAGCCGCGGTATTCCAGCACGCCCGCGTCACCGTCGATATAGGTGATCTTGGACTGGCAGCTCGCGGTCGAGGTGAAGCCGGGATCGTAGGTGAACAGGCCGGACTGGCCGTACAGCTTGCCGATATCGATGACGTCAGGCCCGACGCTGCCACTGTGGATCGGGAGATCGTAGTTCTTATTTCCGACCGTCAGCGTGGCGGTCTTATTGCTTGATTTTGCGTCCATCAGAGGTCCCCGATGTGTGGTGAAACGGGCCGGACCCGGAAGACCCCGATGAGATGGTGGGGCAGGCCGGATATTCCAGAATGTACGGGGAAGATGGGTATATTATTGCTGTGTGCGCTGCAAGATCATGGCAGCCATGGCCTACTTACGTCTTAGTCTAGTCCTTGGACTGATCCTTGAGCCGCTCCAGGCTTTCCTGGCGTCCCAGCACGTCCAAAACCTCAAATATACCAGGCGAAGTGGTACGGCCGGTCAGCGCCGCCCGCAGCGGCTGGGCTACCGCGCCGAGCTTGAGACTATTTTCCTCTGCAAAAGCACGCAGCGCGGCTTCGGTGGTCGCACCGCTCCACGTCTCGACTTTCTCCAGCGCGGAATGAAGCTGGCCGATCAGCTTGCGATTCTCCGGCGTCAGCAGGGCGGCCGCCTTCGGATCAAGCTGCAGCGGCCGGTCGGCGAAGATGAAATAGGCGCCGTCGATCAGCTCGATCAGCGTCTTGGCGCGTTCCTTCAGCGCCGGCATGGCCTTCAGCAACTGCGCCCGCGTGGTGTCGTTTAACTTGGCCTTAATCTCGTCGCGGGCGGGCACGATGTGATCGAGCACGTCCTCGAACATCTTCACGAGTGATTGATCGTCGGCGTGGCGGATGTAGTGGCCGTTGAGGTTCTCCAGCTTGGCGAAGTCGAAGCGGGCGGCGGCGCGGCCGACATTGGCGAGGTCGAACGCCGCGATCATCTCCTCGGTCGAGAAGATCTCCTGGTCGCCATGGCTCCAGCCGAGGCGGACGAGATAATTGCGGAGCGCGGCGGGGAGGTATCCCATGGCGCGATAGGCATCGACGCCGAGCGCGCCGTGGCGCTTGGAGAGCTTTGAGCCGTCCGGGCCGTGGATGAGGGGAATGTGCGACATGCTCGGCAGCGCCCAGCCCATCGCATCGTAGATCTGCTTCTGGCGGGCGGCGTTGATCAGATGGTCGTCGCCGCGGATGACGTGGGTGACGCCCATGTCGTGGTCGTCCACCACCACTGCGAGCATGTAGGTCGGGTTGCCATCGCCGCGCAGCAGGACGAGGTCGTCGAGGTTCTCGTTCTGCCAGACCACGCGACCCTGGACCTGGTCCTCGATCACGGTCTCGCCGGTCTGCGGCGCGCGCAGGCGGATGGTCGGCTTGACGTCGGACGGAGCGGTGGCGGGATCGCGGTCGCGCCACATGCCGTCATAGAGGCGGGTGCGGCCCTCCGCGCGCGCCTTCTCGCGCATCGCGGTGAGCTCCTCGGCGGTGGCGTAGCAGCGATAGGCCTTGCCGTCGGCGAGCAGCTGCTCGGCTACCTCGCGGTGCCGGGCGGCGCGGCTGAACTGGTAGATGACGTCGCCATCCCAGCCGAGCTCCAGCCATTTCAGCCCGTCCAGAATCGCGCCGATCGCGGCCTCGGTGGAGCGCTCCCGATCGGTGTCCTCGATCCGGAGCAGCATCTTGCCGCCGTGCTTCTTCGCATAGAGCCAGTTGAACAGCGCCGTGCGGGCACCACCGATGTGGAGGAAGCCGGTCGGCGAGGGAGCGAAGCGCGTGACGATTGGGGATGTGGTCATTCGATGGCGAGCAAGGAGGGTAAAGCTGTGGGGCGACCGTGTATCATAGGGATGGGAGATTTTGCCAATGCTAATCCAGGTCGTTCATAGCCATCCGCTTGCGGACAGCTACAATCATGCGTTGTTCCAGACAATTGTGGAGACGCTCGGGCGCCGGCATGAGGTCATCGCGACCGACCTTTACCGCGAGGGCTTTTCCCCGGCGATGACCGAGGCAGAGCGGCGCAGTTACTTTCAGAGCCCCTACGCCGACGAGGCGGTCGCAGGTCTGATCGGGCATTTGCGGCGTGCCGATGGCATCATCTTCTGTTTTCCGCATTGGTGGTTCTCGATGCCGGCCATGCTCAAGGGCTATTTCGACCGGGTCTGGGCGCCCGGAACGGCGTTTGCCCACGATCTGGCAGGCGGGCGCATCCGGCCGCTGCTGACCAATATCCGCCTGTTTGGCGTCGTGACGAGCTACGGCTCGCCGTGGTGGCTGACCCGGATCGTCATGCAGGATCCCGGCCGCAAGGTGTTGTTTCGGGCGCTGAAACCGATGTGCGGGCCTCGCGTTCGTTCGTTCTATCTGGCCCATTACGACATGGATCGCTCAACGCCGGCTTCCTGCGCTGCCTTTGTCGAGCGCGTGCGCGCCAGGATCGCCGAAGTTTGACCGGGGAGCGGGTATGGGGCTTGGCCTGACGGCGCGAATTTGGCAGAAGGACCGCTGATTTCCCTGCAGGATTATCGTAATGACAGAACCGGTGGCGACTGAGGTTGGGCGCGATTTCATTCGTGACATCATCCAGGCCGACCTCGATCAGGCCAGGTACCAGGAGATCGTGACCCGGTTCCCGCCGGAGCCGAACGGCTACCTGCATATCGGCCACGCCAAGTCGATCGCCCTCAATTTCGGCATCGCCCAGGAGTTTCCGGGCCGCTGCCATCTGCGCTTCGACGACACCAACCCGGTCAAGGAAGAGCAGGAATATATCGATTCCATCCAGGCCGACGTGCATTGGCTCGGCTACGATTGGGGCAAAAACCTGTTCTTCGCCTCGGACTATTTCGATCGCCTGTACGAATGGGCGGAGAAGCTGATCCGTGACGGGCTCGCCTATGTCGACGACCAGTCCCAGGAGGAGATTCGCCTGGCGCGCGGCACGCTGACCGAGCCCGGCAAGAACTCGCCGTTCCGCGACCGCTCGGTGGACGAGAATCTCGACCTGTTCCGCCGCATGAAGGCGGGCGAATTCCCGAACGGCGCGCGCGTGCTGCGGGCCAAGATCGACATGTCCTCGGGCAACATCAACCTGCGCGATCCCGTGCTCTACCGCATCCTGCATGCGCACCATCCGCGCACCGGGACCAAGTGGAGCATCTATCCGAGCTACGACTATGCCCACGGCCAGTCGGATGCCATCGAAGGTATCACGCACTCGATCTGCACACTGGAATTCGAGGACCACCGGCCGCTCTACGACTGGTTCATCGAAAAGCTGCCGGTGCCGTCCAAGCCGCACCAGTACGAAATGGCGCGGCTCAACCTGACCTACACGCTGCTGTCCAAGCGCGTGCTGACCCAGCTCGTCCGCGACGGCCATGTCGCCGGCTGGGACGATCCGCGCATGCCGACCATGGCAGGGATGCGCCGCCGCGGCGTGCCGCCGGCGGCCTTGCGTGAATTCATCAAGCGCATCGGCGTCGCCAAGGCCAACAGCGTCGTTGACGTCGGCATGCTCGAGTTCTGCATCCGCGAGGAACTGAACCGCACCTCGCAGCGGCGCATGGCGGTGCTGAAGCCGCTGAAAGTGGTGATCGAGAATTATCCGGAAGGGCAGACCGAGGAGCTCGAGGCGATCAATCACCCCGATGATCCCTCCGCCGGCACGCGGAAGATCACCTTTGGCCGCGAGCTCTATATCGAGCAGGACGACTTCATGGAGAACCCGCCCAAGAAGTTCTTCCGCCTGTCGCCGGGCAATGAGGTGCGGCTGCGCTACGCCTATTTCGTCAAGTGCACCGGCGTGATCAAGAACGACAAGGGCGAGGTGGTGGAGCTGCGCTGCACCTATGATCCCGCGACCAAGGGCGGCAACGCGCCCGACGGCCGCAAGGTCAAAGCGACCATGCACTGGCTGCCGGCAGCAAATTCGGTGCCCGCGGAGATCCGCATTTACAACCAGCTGTTCGCCAATCCGAGCCCGGACGCCTCGAATTTCGCGGCTGACCTCAATCCGCAGTCGCTGGAGATTCTCTCTGGCGCCCGGATCGAGGCCTCGGTTGCCGAGAGCAATTCGATGGAGCCGATGCAGTTCGAGCGCCAGGGCTATTTCGTGCGCGACAAGGACTCGACGCCCGGCAAGCCGGTGTTCTCGCGCACCATCGGCCTGCGCGACACGTTCGCGAAGGAAGTCGCCAAGGGCTGAGGGGCGATAATGAGCCGTGGGGCCGACGCCATCGTTTCCGCCATCATCGCAAAATGGTGCGCCGGCTTCGCGACGCTCGATGCCGCCGCGCTGTCGTCGCTCTATGCGAAGAACGCGTTCTTCTTCGGCTCCAACCCGACGCTATATCGGGGCAGGGACGGAGTAGCGGCCTATTTCAATGGCCTGCCGCGCTGGCGCTCGTCGAGCGTCCGCTTTTCCGAGGTGGCTGCGGCGCAGGTTGCGCCCGATGTGATCAACATGGCCGCGATCGCCTCGTTCGATCTCGGCGAGGAGGCCGCGCCGCTGTCGGTCAAGCTCACCTGGGCAATCGTGCGTGAAGACGGCGAGTGGAAGATCGCCAGTCATCACGTGTCGTCACGGACGCCGTTGATCGAGTTATAGGTTCGAGACAGCGCTTACGCGCCTCCTCACCTTGAGGGGCCGACATATCACGCCCGCAGGCCGTCATCTTCGACGGTCGGTCAGATGTCGTAGTAGAGATGGAACTCGTAGGGGTGCGGCCGTAGCCGGATCGCATCGACCTCCTTCTTTCGCTTATAGTCGAGCCAGGTCTCGATCACGTCAGCGGTGAAGACGCCGCCGCGCAGCAGGAATGCGTGATCGCGCTCAAGCGCGGCCAGCGCTTGGTCCAGCGAACCCGGTGTCGACTTCACCTCCTTGGCTTCGGCGGGCGGCAGGTCATAAAGATTCTTGTCGATGGGGCTGCCGGGGTCGATCCGGTTTTCGATACCGTCGAGGCCGGCCATCAGCATTGCAGCAAAGGCCAGGTAGGGGTTGCAGGAGGGGTCGGGCGAACGAAACTCGACGCGCTTTGCGCGTGGATTCGGCGAGTACATTGGAATCCGGCAGCAGGCCGAGCGATTGCGCTGGGAGTAGACCAGGTTGATCGGAGCCTCATAGCCCGGCACCAGACGCCGATAGGAGTTGGTCGTCGGCGCGCAAAGCCCGCACAACGCCCAGGCGTGGGTCAGCAGCCCGCCGATGTAGTAGCGGCCGAGCTGGCTCAATTCGGCGTAGTCGCTCTTGTCGTAGAACAGGTTGGTCTCGCCCTTCCACAGCGACTGGTGCACGTGCATGCCCGAAGCGTTGTCCTCAAACAGCGGTTTCGGCATGAAGGTCGCGGTCTTGCCATGTTGATGAGCGGTGTTCTTCACCACGTATTTGTAGATCATCAAATTGTCGGCCATGCGGGTGAGGGTTGTGAAGCGCATGTCGATTTCGTTTTGGCCACCGGTTGCGACCTCGTGGTGGTGAGCTTCGATCTGGATTCCCAGCTGTTCCATGGTCAGCACCATTTCGGTGCGTAGCGCCTGCATGCTGTCGGTCGGAGGAACGGGAAAATATCCCTCCTTTGGGCGCGGCTTGTGCCCCAGATTCGGCGCTTCCTCCGCGCCGGTGTTCCAGCTGCCTTCGCTGGAATCGATCTCGTGCATGGCATAGTTGATGCCCTGACCGTAGCGCACCTCGTCGAAGACAAAGAATTCCGCCTCCGGGCCGAAGTAACTCGTGTCGGCGCGCCCGGATTCCTTGAGATAGGCTTCAGCCTTGTGGGCGATGTAGCGGGCATCCCGGCTATAGGATTCGCCGGTCACGGGGTCGCGGATGTTGCAGATGAGGACCAGCGTCTTTGCCGGACTGTAAGGGTCGACGAAGGCCGTCGTCGGATCGGCGACGACCAGCATGTCGCTCTCATGAATCTCCTGGAAGCCGCGGATCGACGAGCCGTCGAACCCGATGCCTTCCGCGAGCGCATCGACGCTCACCGCGCTCGGCGGGACGGAAAAATGTTGCCATACCCCCGGCAGGTCAGTGAACCGCAGATCGATCATCCGGACCCCCTCGTCCTTGATCGCCTTCACGAGATCTTCGGCTGTCGCACATTTCGGAAACATGGCTCGCTCCCAGCATTATTGCGATGCGCGTCTTGCGGGTCGCGTTGCCGTTCAGCCGCAGCCAAACGGCTTGCGACGGTTGTGGTCCATACTCCGTGTTGCTGCCCCACCAGCCTCAATCCGGCTTGGTGGCATTTGCGGTCGGGCGGCTACGCACGCGCCGGCTGCATCAGCTTTGGTGAGGCCCGCGCATCAGCTTCATGGCGTCTTCAATATGCCGCCAGGTCTTGGCGAGCTCGAGGTCGCCCTTTGACTCGAGATCGATGGCGTTCTGGGCTGCTTCCGCAATGGCCTTGGGGCCATGTGCTTCCAGAAGTTGCCGCGCATAGTCGTGGATGTCGATTTCTCGCATGGCGTCACCTCCCTCTTGTGCCGGGCGCCACGCGAATTGGGTGGGGCCGGGAACGATAGGCCTCGACACCTGTCAAGCGCAGCTAGTCTGCATCCTGGACAGCGCACTCGCAAGGGCTCTTTCCGGGGGACGGCCGCAAGGATTGGATGCGGCTTCAGGAGCGTCAACAAAGCGTAAGTCGGAGGGATGCATTTTCTCCGCTGCGCCCCCATCTAGCCAGGAGAGGGGAGGTGAGCATCATGCGCATCCAACATTGGCAAGACGCTGCCAGCCTCCTTGTGGGCCTGTGGCTCGTCCTTTCGTCCTTTATCCTCGGCTTGTCCGGGGTGGCCGTCTGGGTCTCCATCGCGCTCGGGCTCGGCGTCATGCTGTTTGCCATCGAGGCATTTGTCATCCCGTCCTATTTCGAGGAGTGGGGAGAAATGCTGCTGGGCCTGGCTTTAGTGGCCGCGCCTTGGACGATTGGCTATGAGACAACGGCTGCAACAGTCAGCAGCGCACTGTCCGGCATAGTGGTGATCTCGCTCGCGGTCTGGGAGTTGATGACTGACCGTGACTTCAGCACTTGGTGGCACGATCGCTGGCATCGCTTGGCCGGCTGAGCGGATGTGTTAGCCGCGCGCTTTGCCGACCGCCATAAGCGGTCGGCAAGGTGGAGGTTTGCTCGTTCGAGTGTGCCGAAAGCAGGGCCTGTGCAGGGCTTTGCGGCCCTGCATCGGGATCATTCCCTCACTCGGCGGCTCTCGACTCGATCTGCTGCCAGATGCTGATCTTGCGCGTCTCCGGCATCAGGAAGACCGCGAGCACGAAGCACACCGCGGGGACCACGATCGGATAGAGCAGTGCGTAGCCGATGCTGCCGGTCGCGGCGAATGCCGCTGACGTGATGAAAGGCACCAATCCGCCACCCCAGCCATTGCCGATGTGGTACGGCACTGAGACCGACGTATACCTGATCCTGGCAGGGAAGAATTCCGCCAGAAAGGCGCCGACCGGCCCGTACACCATCCCGACATAGCAAACGAGGATGAAGATGATGAAGGTCGCGGTCGCATAGTTGATGTTTCCGGGCTGCGTAACCGATCCCAGCCACAGATACAGCGGGTAGTACGTGATCGCGGCGAGCAGCATGCCGCCGAGGATGACCGGCTTGCGGCCGATCTGATCCGACAGCCAGCCAAAGAAGATCAGGCTCGGCGTCGCAATGAGCAGCGCGGCCCCCACGATGTAGGCGGAGGTCAGCGCGTCCACCTTGGAGACCTGCTGCAAGAAATACAGCGCCCAGAACTGACCGCTGTACCAGACCACGCCCTGTCCGATCAGGACCACAGTTGCGATCCCGATATATTTGATGTTCGAGCTGAGGAAGGCCTCCTTCCACGGATTCCTCGTCATCTGGCCGCGGGACCTGATCTCCTGGAAGATCGGCGTCTCCTGGAGCTGGAGCCGGATGTAGATCGCGATGGCCACCAGCAGGAAGGACACCAGGAACGGAACGCGCCACGCCCATTCGTCGAAAGCCTGGTTGCCGGCATATGTCCGCGTGAGGACGATGACGGCCAGCGACACCACGATCCCGAGCGTAGGCGAGGTCTGCAGCCAGCCGGTATAGTAGCCGCGTCGATCGTCCGGCACATGCTCGGCCACGTAGGTGATGGCGCCACCATATTCGCCGCCCAGACACAGGCCCTGGATCATGCGCAGCCCGAACAGAACGAAAGCGGCCGTCAGCCCGATGGACTGGTAGGTCGGGATCAATCCGATCGCGCCCGTGCCCAGTCCCATTCCGCTGAGCGTGATGAGAAACGTATATTTGCGGCCGACCCGATCACCCATCCATCCGAACAGGAATGCTCCCAGCGGACGGATCAGAAATCCTGCGGTGAACAGCGCGATCGTGCTGAGCAGGGCGGCGACGGGGTGGGACTGCTCAAAGAACTTGACCGATAGAACTGCGGCCAGGCTGCCAAAGATGTAGAAATCATACCATTCGATGATGTTTCCTACCGAAGCAGCGATGATTACGCGGCGAAAATCGCTCGGTACCTGCATGTGCGCCTCCTATGGTTTCAAAACGTCTCCTCGCTT
Organism: Bradyrhizobium sp. 18BD; assembly: GCF_054185225.1. Taxonomy (NCBI): domain Bacteria; kingdom Pseudomonadati; phylum Pseudomonadota; class Alphaproteobacteria; order Hyphomicrobiales; family Nitrobacteraceae; genus Bradyrhizobium; species Bradyrhizobium sp. 18BD. The sequence continues at coordinate 32,300 of NZ_JAVAYL010000030.1, forward strand.
GTTTCAGCGTCGATCGTCTCGCGGAGAGCGTGATGCGCGGCGTTGCAGGCGCCAATTCAAAGAGTTGCGTCGGCAACGTCTGACCTCAGGCGCGTTTCGCGCCACCTGAGAAGAGCTCCAGCGGCCTTAGAACCGCGAGCCACCACTCCCTGCCCGTCTGTCGGGGGCGGGGGAACCGTAGTGTAATCCCATCACGGGCCGGCAACTCATGAGACTTTCGACTCAATCGAGCTGACACGGGGTGTTTTGCAACGGAGATCGCAAGGGCTCGAATTACCCGCGACTTCTGGCAAGCAGCGAACGGAAAGGTGTCTCAGGCGTTGTGAGGGGGCCAGAAAAGGATCCCACCATGCAGAACATCGCAGAGCATATGGAAGTCATCGGCGCCGACGGCGTCCATGTCGGCACCGTTGACCGGGTCGAGGGCAACCGCATCAAGCTGACCAAGAAGGACAGCGGCGAGGGCAGCCACAAAGGTCATCATCACTTCATCGACAAGGGCCTCGTCGCCGGCGTCGAGGGCAACAAGGTCCGCCTGTCGGCCAAGGCCGATGTCGCCGTGACGATGGAAGAGGAAAAGTAGACCTCAGTTCCTTCGTTCCCGATCCGTACCGCTATTCGCCCGCCTGCACGTTCCGGTAGCCTCTGTGCCGGTCGCGTATCGCAAGGTGCAGGGATGGCGAAGTCGGGCCGGCCGCAGCGTGTCTCGCAAGGGATCGCAGGAACTTGGCCGACGGGCCGCACCGCGTCGGCGGGCGGCTTTGTGCCGGCCGGGTTTGGTGCGTGGCCTGCGATTGTCGAAACGCTGCGCGAATGGCTGCGCGCCGAGGCCGGCGCCGGGCGGCTGCTGCCGTGGGTCCCTGTCGCCTTCGGCAGCGGCATCGCGCTGTATTTTGCCGCCGATCATGAGCCGGTGCTGTCCGTCGTGGCCGCGACGGCCATCGCCCTCTTGCTTGGTGCGATCTTGTTGTGGCGAACCCGGTTGTTTGCGCCCGCGATCATGATCGCGGCGGTCGCGGCCGGCTTTGCCATGGCGACCTGGAAGACGGCGCGGATCGCCCATCCCGTTTTGGCAAAGGCGCTCTATTCGGTGTCGTTGTCCGGCTTCGTCGAGACCCGCGACATCCGCGAGCGCACCGATCGTTTCGTGCTGCGCGTCACCGCGATGGAGGCGCAGCGCAGCGACGTCAAGCTGGAACGCGTGCGGCTTTCGGTGCGCAAGGGGACCGCGCCCGAGGTCGGCAGTTTCGTGCAGTTGAAAGCGCGGCTGATGCCGCCGATCTCGCCGGTGCGCCCCGGCAGCTACGATTTCTCGCGCGACATGTTCTTCCAGGGGATCGGCGCATCAGGCTTTGTGATGGGCGCGATCACGGCCTCGGTGCCGCCGGAGACCGGCGGCTTGAGGCTGCGCTATGCCGCCTTCATGCAGGGCCTGCGCGATGCGATCGATGCGCGCATCCGCGCCACGCTCGACGGTGACAATCGCGCAATCGCGACCGCGCTGCTGACGGGGCGGCGCGATGCGATCACGACGCCCGTCAACGACGCCATGTTCATCTCCGGCCTTGGACACGTGCTCTCGATCTCCGGCTATCACATGGCCGTCGTCGCCGGTGTCGTGTTCTTTGCGGTGCGCGCGCTGCTGGCCTTGATCCCGGGACTGGCAGTCGGCTTCCCGATCAAGAAATGGTCTGCTGCCGCGGCGCTGGTCGCGGCCGCGTTCTATCTGCTGCTGTCGGGAGCGGAAGTTGCGACGCAAAGATCGTTCTTCATGACCGCGGTGGTGCTGATCGCCGTGATGGTCGATCGCCGCGCCATCACCTTTCGCACGCTGGCGGTGGCCGCGCTGATCGTGCTGGCGGTCGCGCCGGAAGCGCTGGTGCATCCGAGCTTTCAGATGTCGTTCGCGGCAACGCTCGGCCTCGTCGCGCTGGTGCAGATCGGTATGCCGAACCTGTTCGCCTCGCCTGATCATTCCGCGACCGCGCGGATTGCCCTGTGGGGCGGCCGCGAGATCGCGATGCTGTTCCTGGCCTCGCTGATCGCGGGGCTCGCGACCACGCCCTATGCCGCCTTCCATTTCCACCGCGTCACGCCCTACGGCGTGCTGGCCAATCTCGGCGCCATGCCTGTCGTCTCGGCGCTGGTGATGCCGGCCGGGCTGCTGGGATTGCTTGCGGCGCCGTTCGGGCTCGACGGCGTGTTCTGGTGGCTGATGGGGATCGGCATCGACTGGATGGTCATGGTCTCGCGCTGGGTGGCGGCCCTGCCGGGTGCGATCGGCCGCCTTCCGGCGTTCGGGATCGCGCCGCTGATCGCGGCCAGCCTCGGGATCATCGTCATGGGTCTGCTGCGCACGCCGCTGCGGTGGTCGGGCGCGGCGGTGCTGCTGGTTGCGGTCCTGTGGGGGCTGACCGCGCGGCAGCCCGATATCCTGATCGCGAGTGACGGGCAGAGCGTCGCGGTGCGGGGCAGGAACGGGCACCTGCATTTGGTCAGGGCCAGCAAGGACGGCTTCCTGCTGAAGGAATGGCTCGCTGCCGACGCCGATCCGCGCGATACCGGGAGCGGCTCGCTCAGTGACGGCGTGTCATGCGATGAGGCCGGCTGTGTCACGCCGCTCGCCGACGGCCGCCTGGTCGCCCTGGCGTTGCGCATCGACGCGCTGGCGGACGATTGCAGCCGCGCCGCGCTGGTGGTGACGGCCCGTCCCGCGCCCCCGGATTGCGCTGCGATGGTCGTTGACCGGCAGCGTCTCGCTGCGCAGGGCGCGCTCGCGCTGACCCAGCGCGGTGACGGCTTTGCGGTTCAGGCAGTGAAAGCCAGAGGCACCGACCGCCCGTGGGCGCCGGCAGCCGCCGGCGAAGCGGATTTCGGCGTGAGCCTTGTGCCCCGGGCGGCGGCTCCCCGGGACGCCACGCCGTCCGAGGCCGATCTGCAGGCCGACGACTGAACGGGCCGGCTACAGGTACCAGGCCAGCACGGCGTCGAGCCCGGCGCTCCCGATCACCGGCAGGGCTACCATCTGGCTCAGTCCGGCGGCACGGGCCTCAATGGCTGCGACCGAACCATCATGCGCGAAATCGTCGTTGAGAGCGGGCATGCCGGTCGCCCAGGCGCCCCCGATGCTGCCGTCGCCCCTGGCGATGGATCTGGTCGCATAGAACGCGGCAAGGTCGGTCTGCGCGCTGCAATCGCCGGCGCGATAGACCAGCGCGGAACGGGCCTCGTTCGGCACCCAGATCTCGAAGCGCCGCGCGATCGGTGTCGCCTGCGCGGAGAGGAAGGTCAGCACCCAGGTCTGGTCGCGCTCGGTGCGGTAGGGAACGCCAACGCCGAGATTGATCCCGACCTCCGCGGCCTCCTCCCAGCGCAGGAAACTCTTGGCGTTGTGCAGGTCCTTGATGATCAGCGGCAGGCCGGCTTTCCAGGTGCGGCCCGGCAGGCCGAAGCCGCGCGGAAACCTGGTGTGGCGGGAGTTGAACTCGAACATGTCGGCGGTGCCATAGTAGCCGTCGACGAGTGCCATTTCGTGGGACGTATCGGGATCGTTGTGCCAGAGCTCGATCGCACCGACATGCGCCGCGTCGTCGCCGCAGAACAGCACCATCACGGCCTGCAGGAATTCGCCCGAAAAGACCGGCACCGCGACGCCGCAGGTGAGGCCTGCCGCGAGCGCCTGGTCGGTTCGCTTGAAATAGGAATTGGCGAATTTGGTGAGGATGACGGGATGACCGGCGGCCCAGGCCTTGCCGGGAAGGCCCTCGTCATGACCGAAGCGCAAGTCCTCGCTCACGGCCTTGAACGCGGACAGCCCCTCGCCGTAGAGGCCTCCTCCGAATTCCAGCCGCATGCGCGTGCGATCAGGCACCCAGAGTTCAACGACGCGAATGAAGGTTTTCATCGAACGTGTCCGCCGCCTCAAGTCACTGGCAGCATCGGCCATTTACCGGCGGAGCGGACGTTCAAAATTCAGGCAGGGCCGCGCAAACTTCGTGCGACGCAAGGGGAACACAAGCATCACCACGTCGCCGGCCACGGCCGGCGATGGCGATTTCCATTCTGGCCCCGACCTGCGAGCCGGGGATCGCTCCGATCAGCCGATCGGCAGACGCGTGATCGTCGGCCTGTCGGCAACGATTTGCGGCGTCTGCTCGCGCTCGCCGAGCGGCTGGGTCACGGGCAGTTGCAGCACGGTTGCGCGCTGGCCTTCGACGAGCTGTGTCACCAACACGTATTTGCCGTCGGCAAATTCGATCGCGTCGTGATGACGATCGGGAATGTGCGGATCGACCTTGCCGAACTTGCCGACGCGCGAATTGATCGTGCGTGTCCAGATCCAGCGATTGTCGTAACGGACGTTGTCGGCGAAAGCGAGCTCCGTTCCCGGCAGCAGACATACGGCGACGGACATGTCCGCTTCGGAAGCGAAGCCGCGCGTCGAGGTGCCGCGGAAGGTTGTCGTGACGATCGTCTCGCCGACTTCTGCGGGACGCGTCGCGACGGCGTGCAGGCTGTAGTCACACATCGTGTTGCTCCTCATTCGAAGATAGCAACCCGCGCCTCTGTTTCGGAGGCGCAGGCCTCTATCAGAGTGGAAGCCCATCAGGTTCTGCTTGGTTGTGGGCAAATCTGCGGCTTGGATCCGCGGGCCGCCATCACAATATCTTTTTCAAATACTGGAGGAACAAAGTCCGCTCCCGTGCATTTAGCGGCCTTATCCGTCAGCGGCCTGCAGGTGCCGACCAGCCGGAGTATGGCCAGACCGGTTGTGACGGCTGCGCGACGGCGTTGCGTGCATTGCGGAATTGTTCGCTCGCCGCTGCCGGTGTTGCCTTGCGGGCATGGTGCGGCTCTGCGGCGATGGCTTGCGACGCGGATTCTGCGATCAGCGCCATCATGATTGTGCTCAAGACGATCTTGCGCATGGTTGTCTCCTCGGTCTGTCAAAGGCCTTACGAAGCGATGCGGGCTTCGTGCGGCGTGCCGAGGATCTAGCGCTGGAGAGGTGGCGGGATAATCTGCGCAAAACCAGAAAGACTATCCAGCCGGAGCGGACAATCATCCGCTCCATCGTTTAAGGCGCGGTCGCCAGAGGGCGCCGCGCGGACGTGTTCAGTACTTCCGGTAAAGCCCGATCAGCTTGCCCTGAATCTTGACCCGGTTGGGCGGCAGGATGCGGACCTCATAGGCGGCGTTGGCGGGCTCGAGCGCGATCGAGGCGCCCCGGCGGCGGAAGCGCTTCAGGGTTGCCTCTTCGTCGTCGATCAGGGCCACCACGATGTCGCCGGTGTCGGCGCTCTCGTTGCGCTGGATCAGCGCCATGTCGCCGTCGAGGATGCCGGCTTCCACCATGGAATCGCCGCGCACTTCGAGCGCGTAGTGCTCGCCCGAGCCGAGCATGTCGGGCGGAACGCTGATGGTGTGGCTGCGGGTCTGCAACGCCTCGATCGGCGTGCCGGCCGCGATCCGACCCATCACCGGCACGGCGACGGGACGCTCGCCCTCGTCGGCGGGCGGGCTTGAGGTGGTGCGCACCTTGCCGAGATTGCCCTCGATGACGCTGGGCGTGAAGCCGCGGCGGTTGCCGGCGGCGGCCTGCAGCTCGGGCAGCTTGATCACCTCGATGGCGCGGGCGCGGTTGGGCAGGCGGCGGATGAAGCCGCGCTCCTCGAGCGCGGTGATCAGGCGATGGATGCCCGACTTCGAGCGCAGGTCGAGCGCGTCCTTCATCTCATCGAAGGAGGGCGGCACGCCGCTTTCCTTCAGCCGCTCGCTGATGAACCGCAGGAGCTCGTATTGTTTGCGCGTTAACATCTCGACCAAAATCCCCCGGTTGATGTCGTTCGATTCCGAGACGCTGAATTCAGCGATAAGCCGCTACATGCTCGAAACAAATCATGAACGGACACTATATGTTCGATACATGTTCCGCAACTGCTTAATTTACCGTGAACGCGACAAAGTTCGCGGAACGCGTGCGAACGAAGCGGTCAGACGGGCAGTCGCAGCACCTCGCAAGGCGCACCGGCCTCGGCCTTCGGTGCGAATGGTGCGCGCACGAGAAGTGCCTGTGCCGCAGCGAGATTCGCAAGCAGCGAGGAGTCCTGGTGGTTGACCGGATTGGCAACGAGCGTGCCGTCGTCGCGCATATCGAGGCGCGCGCGCAGATAATCCTCGCGCTGGTCATTGGCGCCGACGGCGCGGCCGAGCACGGCGCGTTCGCGGCGATGATGAATCACCTGCTGGCCTGCCAGCGCGCGAATCAGCGGCACCAGAAACAGGAAACCGCAAACGTAGGATGACACGGGATTGCCGGGCAGGCCGATCACGCGCATCGCCCCGAGTTGTCCGTTCATCATCGGCTTGCCCGGCCGCATCGCGATCTTCCAGAACGCCATCGAGATGCCTTCGTCCCGCAGCGCCTGCTGCACCAGGTCGTGGTCGCCGACCGAAGCACCGCCGGTGGTGATGAGGATATCGGCGCCGCTCTCGCGGGCGCGGCGGATACCGGCGGTGGTGGCGGCAAGCGTGTCGGCGGCGACGCCGAGGTCGATGGTGTCGGCGCCCTCGCTGCGGGCGAGCGCGTGCAGGGCGTAGCCGTTGGAATAGACGATCTGGCCGGGGCCGGGCGTCGTGCCCGGCATCACCAGCTCATCGCCGGTGGCGAGGACCGCAACCTTCGGGCGGCGACGGACGGGCAGAAGCGGGTGGTTCATCCCGGCGGCGAGGGCGAGGTCGCGCTCGGTGAGCCGGGCTCCCTTGCGCAGCAGCACGTCGCCTTCCGAGAAGTCGACGCCGGCGGGGCGGATGTGCCGTCCCGTCACCGCGGCTTCCTTGATCGTGATGCGCTTGCCGTCTGCGACCGTGTCCTCCTGGATCACGACCGCGTCGGCGCCGTCAGGCACGACGCCGCCGGTGAAGATCCGCACGGCTTGGCCGGCACCGACCGTTCCGGCGAATGGCCGGCCCGCCGCGACCTCGCCGATCACGGTGAGCTGGGCATCGACCTTCGCTGCGTCCGCCGCGCGTACCGCATAGCCGTCCATCGCCGACATCGCCTGCGGCGGCTGGGTCCGCTGCGCCGCGACGTCGCGGGCGAGCACGCGGTGAAAGGCTTGGTCGAGAGCGACCGATTCTTCGGGCAGCGGCTCTGCGCCGGCAAGCACCGCGGCGAGCGCGTCAGAAACCGGCATCAGGGCCACGGTGAAAACTCCAGCTGCGCCCGTTCGGGCAAATCGGCGGCGAGAGTTCTAGCCGAGTGCAGGCACAGAGGCAAAACGGGTGGCCGCGCGGGATGATTTATCCTGCGTCATGCGCTTGGCGATGAGAGGCAGCATCACGTCCGCCGCGGCATGATCCGGAAGGCGAGACAGACCGGCACGAGGGTGGCCATGGCGAGGACGAGAAAGACGAGAGCCACGGCCAGCATCGGTCAGGTCTCCGGCTGTTTGCCCGGACTGACGTCCGGCGCAATCGGCCCCTGATCCTTGTCGGGCATCGGGTCGGCCTGGGCTTTCAGGTCGGCGGCCTTGCTGATCAACTTTGCGGAGAGGTCAGAATCCGAAGTGGTTCTGGCGAATTTCATCAGCAGGGAGGCCTGCTTGGTGAGGTAGGTTTTGCCCAACACGACGATAGGTCCGATGTAGAATTCCCAACGGACTCATGAGTCCTGAACGGGACATTCGTTCCCCGAACTCCGTACAAAAATGCACAAAGTAATTTGGTTCCTCATTTTCGGCGGAATGAGTTCCGGGAACCGGATGGCGCGATGGCGGAATGCCAGTCAGATTCCCAGCGCCCTCAGCGCGTTGCCGACATCCTGGGGCGAGGTCACATGCACCGCGGTCAAACCGCAGGCACGGGCGCCCTCGATGTTCTCGGCGAGGTCATCGAAGAACACGATTCGGTTTGCCGGCACGCCCATCGCCGCGATGACATGGTCGAAGGCTTCCGCATCCGGCTTGCGCAGACCTATGCTGGACGAGAGGTACAGCTCGCGGAAATGGCCGAGCAGGCCGGCATATTCCTTCGAGAAATAGTCGACATGCGGCCGGTTGGTGTTGGAGAAGGCGTAGAGCGGCATTTGCTTGGCCGCGCGCGGCAACAGCTCGGCGATGTCAGGCATCTCGCCGGCGAAGATCGCGTTCCATCCCTCCAGGAACTGCGCATCGGAGATCTCGATGCCGAGCAATGCGCGCAGCGACCGGAAATAATCCTCGTCGCTGATCTTGCCGACCTCATGCAGCCGGTAGGCCTCGCTGTCACGTACAAAGCGCGCGACGACGGCTTCGGGCTCGCACCCCGCATGTCCCGCCCAGCAGGCGATTGCCTTGGAGAAATCGATATCGAGCACGACGCGCCCGAGATCGAACAGAAGCGCATCCGCGCTGCCGGGAGAGAGCGGGGTCACCTGTATCCTTTCACTCAGTATCGATAGGGTTCGTGATCGAACAGCGGGAACGCGCTGAACACGCTCGGCGCATTCGTCGCGGTGGCCGGATGCAGGCAGGACTTGTTGACCCCGGCGAAGGAGGTGGCCCCCAGCAGGCCGAGGCAGCGCAGCACCTCGTCCTCCAGCAGCTCCAGCATCCGCGTCACGCCGGCTTCGCCGGCCGCCGCCAGCGCCCAGCATTGCAGCCGGCCGATGCCGACGAGGTCGGCTCCCGCCGCGATCGCCTTGACGATGTCGGTGCCGCGGCAGAAGCCGCCATCGACCATGATCTTGGCCCGGCCCTTCACGGCGTCGACGATTTCAGGGAGCACATGCATGGCGCCGCGGCCGTGATCGAGCTGGCGGCCGCCATGGTTGGAGACGTAGATCCATTCGACGCCGTGATCGACCGCGATCTGGGCATCCTCGGCGGTGGCGATGCCCTTGAGGATCAGCGGGATCTTGAACTTGTCCTTGACCATCTTCACGGTCCGCCACTCCAGGCCCTTCTGGTAATCGCCGCCGGTGGCGCGCAGCCGGCTCTCGCGGACATAACGCTTGGCGATGTCACGTTCGCGACGGCTGTAATGGGCGGTGTCGACGGTCAGGCAGAAGGCGGCGTAGCCGTTCTTCTCGCTCCGGCTGACGACATCGGCGACGAAGTCGTCGTCGCCGCGGACGTAGAGCTGGTAGAGCCGCAAGGCATCGGGCGCGGCTTCGGCGGTCTTCTCCAGGCCCGGCTCCGACACCGAGCTCAGCATGTGCGCCGCACCGAAGGTGCCGCACGCGCGCGCGACGCTGGCTGCGCCGTGCGGGTCGAAAATCTCCAGCGCACCGACCGGGGCCAGCACGACCGGCAGCCGCATCTTGCGGCCGAACTGCTCGACGGAGCCGTCGACCGTGCGCACGTCGCGCAACACGCGCGGCCGGAACGCGATCTCGTCCAGCGCCATGCGGTTGCGGCGCATCGTGGTCTCGGTCTCGGCGGCGCCGATGATGTAGTCCCAGGCATTCTGGTTGAGGTTGGCGCGCGCCTTCCGGATGAATTCGTGCAGGTTCTGGAACAGCTCGTTGCTGGCGCCGAGTTCGACGTTCCGTTCCGGCCGGATGCGGGGCGCTTCGTTCATTGTTGTCCTCCCGAGAATTTGAAGCCTTGTCTCATCGCCTAACCCGTCCGGCCCTCCAAAACCATCCTAAAATCGCATAGCTGCGAGGCATGGACGGACCGGCCGATTCCCGCCCAGCGCGAGACGGTTTCCGAACGTTGCCAAAAGTTTAGGTCAGGACGAAGAGATTTTTACGGGTGTACCGGCCGGCGTGGCATCCCGGCCTTGAAGAAACCTGAATGGTATTGTGAACAACCGGCTGGATCGCCATTTGCATGGCGGCTCCCGAGCCCCGAGCAAGAAGGCCAAATCATCCATGCGAAAATCCCTGCTGTTCCCCCTGGGCGCGCTCACAGGCGTGTGTCTGACCGTTTTGGTATCCGGCCCGCAAGGCGGACTATGGGCGGCGAGGGCGGCGGCAGGCGCGGATGATGCCTATACCCAGCTCAACCTGTTCGGAGAAGTCTTCGAGCGCGTGAAGGCGAGCTACGTCGAGAAGCCCGACAATGCCAAGATGATCGAAGGTGCGATCACCGGCATGGTGACTTCGCTCGATCCCCATTCGCGCTACATGAACGACAAGGCCTGGACCGAGATGCAGGAGACCACCTCCGGCGAGTTCGGCGGCCTCGGCATAGAGGTCACGATGGAGGAGGGCCTCGTCAAGGTCGTCTCGCCGATCGACGAGACGCCGGCCTCCAAGGCCGGTATCATGTCCGGCGATCTCATCAGCAAGATCGACGGCGAGGCGGTGCAGGGCATGACGCTCGAGCAGGCCGTCAACAAGATGAAGGGCCCGGTCGATACCCAGACCAAGCTCACCATCGTGCGCAAGGGCGCCGATGCTCCGCTCGATGTCGCGATCAAGCGCGAGATCATCCATGTCCGCCCCGTGCGCTTCCACGTCGAGAACGGCGACATCGGCTATATCCGCGTCACCTCGTTCAACGAGCAGACCACCGACGGCCTGAAGAAGGCGATCGCGTCGATCTCCAAGCAGATTCCGCAGGAGAAGCTCGTCGGCTACGTGATGGACCTGCGCAACAATCCGGGCGGACTGCTCGACCAGGCCGTATCGGTGTCGAGCGCGTTCCTGCAGCGCGGCGAGGTCGTCTCGACCCGCGGCCGCAATCCGGAAGAGACCCAGCGCTTCACCGCGCATGGTGGCGACCTCACCAAGGGCAAGCCGCTGGTGATTCTGGTCAATGGCGGTTCGGCTTCGGCCTCGGAGATCGTGGCCGGCGCGCTGCATGACCACAAGCGTGCCACCATCATCGGCACGCGCTCGTTCGGCAAGGGCTCGGTGCAGACCATCATTCCGCTTGGCGCCGGCAACGGCGCGCTGGCGCTGACCACCGCGCGCTACTACACGCCGTCGGGCCGCTCGATCCAGGCCCAGGGCATCGCGCCCGACATCGAGATCCTGCAGGACGTCCCGCCCGAGCTGAAGGGCCGCGTGGACACCATGGCGGAATCCCAGATGCGCGGCCATCTGCAGGCCGCCGACGGCACCGAGCAGACCGGATCGCAGTCCTACGTCCCGCCGGAAGAGAAGGACGACAAGGCCTTGCACGCGGCTTACGACTTCCTGCACGGCGTCACCGCGAATGCGGTCGCCGCCAAGCCCGCGCCGAAGGCTGCGGTGCCGAACTAAGGCTTTACGACTTCGAGACGCCGATATCGCCCGGGAGTGGATCACCGCTCCCGGGCGATTTCGTTTTGGGCGCAGGCTCAGCTCGGGTTCATGGCCGCGAAGGTCGCCTCGTAGCGGCCGTCGCGCTCGGCCCAGCGGCGCGCGCGGTCGCGCTCGACCAGAACTTCGTCGCGGGGATGAACGCGCAGCTCCAGCAATTGCATGACCTCCGCAATGTAGGCGGCCAGCGGCATCGCACGCGCATCGCCGGCCTGCTGCGTGCCTGTCAGTTCGGTCTGTACGTAGGGCGGCGCCAGCTCCAGCACCTCGACCGGAATCTTGCGAAGCTGGTGCCGCAGTGACTGCAGCCAGGAATGCAGGAACGCCTTGCTGGCGCAGTAGGCCGGGAAGTCGGCCCGCGGCACGAAAGCAAGGTTTGAGCTGGTCGCGATGATCGTGGCGTTAGGCTGTCCCTTCAGCAGCGGCAGGAACGCGGCCGTCACGCGCAATACGCCAAGAATGTTGGTCTCGACGATCGCTTCCGCATCCGACGCATCCCAGCCGTCCGCAGCCATGTCCTCCGGCCGCGAGATGCCGGCATTGGCGATCAGCACGTTGAGCTCGGGGAAGCGTTGGCGCACCTCGGTCGCGAGGCGCGGCAGGCTCGAGGGATCGTCGAGGTCGAGCGGCAGGCCGATCAGTTCAGGGCGTTCAGCCGTGATCTGATCGAGCAGGGCCCGCCGTCGCCCGGTGACGATGACGCGGTTGCCGTGGTCGTGGAAAGCTTCAGCCAGCGCGCGGCCGATGCCGCTGGTCGCACCGGTGATGAGGATCGTGTTGCCAGTCATCTTCATGATTGCCTCTCAGGGGAGTTGGAGGCCACGGCAACCGGCGAAATCCCGGCGGCGAGCATCTCGACCAGACAGCCGACATCCGGGCGCGGTCGAGCCGCGCCGGAGCAAAGTCTTGAATGAGGGAGCGTCCGCAGACAGGGGGTGCGATGGGCATGACCGTGGCGTCTCGTGAATCGAGATCTCCCAGCCGGGATCCTCTCGACAAAGGACGCGTTGGATGACGGTAACGCCTACGGCAGCCGCATCGCGGCGGCTGCAAGTGCTGAAATACTTTGGCTTGATGTCACCGTCAAGCGCGAGCCGGGGCCGGAGACCTAGCTCGCCTCGCGGCGTCGCCTTTCGTCGCCTTCGCGCTGGGCGAGGCGGCTGCGGTGCAGCGCGAACAGCTCCAGCACCTTGTCGGCCGGCTTTGCGGCGCTGAACAGATAGCCCTGCATCTCGGAGCAGCCGAGTGCGCGGAGCAGGCGCTGCTGCTCCTCGGTCTCGACGCCCTCGGCGGTAGTGGTCATACGCCGGGCAGCTGCGAGACTGACGACGGCCTGGACGATGCTGGCCGAGCCGTCGGGGCCGGCGATGTCGTTGACGAAGCAGCGGTCGATCTTGATCTTGTCGAACGGGAAGCGGTGCAGGTAGCTCAGCGAGGAATAGCCCGTGCCGAAATCGTCGAGCGCGATGCGCACGCCGATGGCGCGGAGCTGGTGCAGGATCGCAAGCGCGGTGTCGTCGTCGCGGATCAGCACGGCTTCGGTGATCTCGAGCTCGAGCCGGCTCGCCGGCAGATTGGAGGCGGCCAGCGCCGCCATGATCTTCAGCGCCAGCGTGCCGCTCTTGAACTGCACGGGCGAGACGTTGACGGCGAGACGGATGTCGTCGGGCCAGTTCGCGGCGTCCCGGCAGGCGGTTGCCAGCACCCATTCGCCGATCTCATTGATCAGGCCGGTGTCTTCGGCGATCGGGATGAACTCGGCCGGCGAGACCATGCCGCGCTCGGGATGACGCCAGCGCACCAGTGCCTCGCAGCCGGTGATGCGGTCGTCCTTCAGGGCGAGGCAGGGCTGGTAATAGACCTCGAGCCCGCCATGTGCGATGGCGTGGCGCAGGTCGATCTCGAGCTGGCGCCGCTCGCGGACCTTGGCGTCCATCTCCGGCTCGAAGAAGCGATAGGTGCGGCGTCCGGCGGCCTTGGCGGCATACATCGCCATGTCCGCGTTCTTCAGGATCTGGTCCAGCGCGGCGCCGTGTCGCGGCGCCAGCGCGATGCCGATGCTGGCGTCCGTGGTCAGATGATGGCCCATGCAGTCGAACGGCGTGCGGACGGCCTGGAAGACCCGCGCGACCAGCTCGTTGATCTGCTCCAGGGAGGTCACCGCGCTCTGCACGATGGCAAATTCGTCGCCGCCGAGCCGGGCCACGAAATCCGTCGGCCCCGCGCAGAAGCTGAGCTTCGCTGCGACCGACTTCAGCAGCTCGTCGCCGACGAGGTGACCGAGTGCGTCGTTGACGCCCTTGAACTCGTCGATGTCGATGTAATGCACCGCGATCTCTTCGCCGCCGGCGATGGATGCCAGTTCCTGCCGCAGATGCTCGTGGAACATGGCGCGGTTGGGCAGGTCGGTCAGCGCGTCGTAATGGGCGAGGTGGGTGATGCGCTCCTCGATGCGCCTGCGCTCGGTGACGTCCTCGTGCGTCGCCACCCAACCGCCGTCCGTGAGCGGCTCGTTGAGGATGTGAATCGAGCGCCCGTCGGAGGTGTCGACCACCATGGAATTGCGCAGATGGATGTCGCGCAGCACGCGCTCGACATACTGATCGATATCGCCGGTGAACGAGCCGGTGGTCTTGCGATGGGCGATGATGTCGTGGAAGCTGGCGCCGGGCTTCACCACCTCCGCCGACAGGCCGTACATCTCGATGTAGCGCTGGTTGCAGATCACCAGCCGCCGCTCAGCGTCGAACAGCAGAAGGCCCTGGGTCATGTTGTTGACGGCGCGGTCCAGCCGCTGCTTTTCCAGCGTCAGCCGTTCCCGCGAGAGACGGTGCTGCTCCAGCAGCTTGCGCACGATTGCGATCAGGACGCCGGCGATGGCGAGCGCGGAAGAGGCCGCGACCGAGATCAGGATGCCGATCTGCTCGCGCCAGTCTGTCAGCGCCGCAGCGCGCGTCGTGGTCGCCATCATCAGGATCGGGAAGTGGGGCAGGGCGTGCGAGGAGATCAGCCGGTCTTCGCCGTCGACCGGGCTCATGAAGCGTCCGGCGAAATGGTCGAGCCCGAACACCCGCTGATGCTCGAACGGGCCATTTTTGAAATTCCGGCCCATCAACTCGCTGGCATGCGGATAGCGTGCGAGCAGCGTGCCGTCACGGTGCAGCATCGAGATCGTCGCGCCCTCGCCGAGCACGACGGTCTCGAAGAACTTCTCGAAATTGGCCGGCTCGATGCCGCGTCCGACCACGCCGAGGAATTCGCGGTTCGGCCCCAGGATCCTGCGGACGATCAAGATGGTCCAGGCGCCGGAAATGCGGCTGTGCACCGGCTCGATCAGGACGTCGGGCGCGTTGGGGTCGTAGCGGAAGGTGCGGAAATAGGGGCGATCGGCGACGTTGACCTTCGGGGCCGGCCACGCCGTTGACGAGTTGATCACATTGCCGTCGGCGTCGATGACGTTGACGCCGCCCATATACGGCAGCGCCTCGATCTTCGAGCGCAGCAGCCGGTGGATGTCCTGGCCTGAAAGGCGCTTGCGATAGTCGTCAGGGCTGGCAATGCCGGTCGCATGGACGTGGTCGACGAAATCCTTCTGGATGACCGCGAAATCCTGCAATTGCTGATCGAAATGATGGGCCAGCATCAGCACGGTGTTTTCCAGCTCGCGGCCGGAGTTGCGCAGCGCGCGCTCGCGGAAATTCTGCGCCATCAACACGGCGCCGACGGCGATCGCGGCGATCAGGAGCGTGCCGCCCACGACCAGCCAGCGGATCGGGCCGCTGCGCACGAAGGCCTGGTCGAAAAGGCGACTGCCGTATTGCATCATCATGTCGATCGTTGCCGCATACACGCCAGGATCGATTCTGGATCCTCAAGACATCCGTTGGTTTACGGGAACGATGTGGAGGCGGCGTTAGCAAGTGCGGTTAACGCGACATGAACGATCACACACAAAAGCAATCGGTGCGCGGGATGCAAGGCGTGCAGGAATTGCCGCGAGCTCTGCACGATGCCGGTCAATTCCTGCCGGTTTTGCGATGATAAACCAAGGCTTAACCATCTAAGTTGCGGGCTGATCGCCGCAGGCATCGCGCTTGCGATCATCGCCGTCGTCAACAACCTCGGCTCGACGCTGAAGCTGAAATTCGGCTCGATCAGCACGTCGCTGCGCTGACGGAGCGCTTTTCGCTTCGCGTCAATGTCGTCACCACGATCAGCGCCGCGATGATGTTCGTCGCCGCGCTGATCAGGATCGGCAGCGTGTAGCTGTGATTGAGATCGTAAGCGAAACCGGCCGCGCTTGGGCCGATCAGCGTGCCGAAGGCGACGCTGGTGTAGAGGATGCCGATGATGCCGCTGACGTTGCGGCCGCCGAAATAATCCATCACGACAGCCGGCAGCACCGCAACCCAGCCGCCATAGAACACGCCGTAGACGAAGGCGAACACAGCGAGTTGCCAGGCATGGGTCGACACGGCCCAGATCGCGAGTGCGGCCGCCATCCCGACAAACATCAATAGCAGCGCGGAGGTTCGCCCCATGCGATCGGCAAGTCCGCCGAGCAGAAACCGACCAGCGGTGCTACCGATGCCGATCACGCCGAGCAAAAGCGCTGCGGCCGCGGGCGCCACGCCGTGGTCGCCGGCATAAGGAACGAGATGCACGAAGGGTACGAAGACGCCGAACGCGCAGATCAGGCAGGCGACATAGAGCGCGATGAAATTGCGCGAACGCACCGCTTCAGGGACGGACGCGCCGTCCGGACGGTTGGAGCCTGCCGCCAGCGGCGGGTCGCCGTCGGGACCCAGGCCGCGACCGCGTGGATCGTTCTCGATGAGCGACGCCAGACTGGCGCCGACGGCCGCCGCCAGCAGGCCAAGCACAATGTAGGCGCTGCGCCAGCCTAGCGTCCCGATCAGGAGCGTCGCGAGTGGCGGCATCGCCAGCGTACCGACCCCGATCCCGCTGACCGCAAGGCCGGAGGCAAAGCCGCGCCGGCGCACGAACCAGCGTTGCACCGCGCCGATTGCAGGTACGTAGGCGCATCCAACCCCGATCCCGACCCCAAGCCCATAAGCCAGATAGACTTCGACGAGATTGCGCGCAAAGCCGGCGGCAACGAGCCCAAGCCCGGTGAGCAGCATGCCGGTCACCGCCAGCACGCCTGAACCGAAGCGATCGGCGAGCGGGCCGCTGATGATGCCGAGGCCAAAATAGAGAAAGCCCGCGAGCGAGAATACCAGCGAGACCGAGCCGCGCGAGGCGCCGAACTCAAGCTGGAGTGGTGCGAGGAACGCACTGAACGTGTAAGCGGAGCCGAAGCCGACCAGTGTGACCGCGAATGCGCCGGCGACAACGAGCCAGCCGTGGAAAATGCTCCGATGAGCCAGTGTCGATTGAGCAGTCATTGTTGCCTCCCAGAGGTGAGGGACGGATGGCGGCGATGCCAGGACGTTGCGCGCTGGAACGCGGCGCCGGCGCGCAGCAGCGTGGCCTCGTCGAGATGGGCGGCGACGAGCTGGAACGCGATCGGCAGTCCGTCCCTCGATGCACCGCCCGGCAGCGTAATCGTGGGATGACCGGTCATGTCGAACGCGCAGGTGTAGCGCTGCAGTTTCGCGATCAGATCAGGCTGCTCGCCGAGCGTCTGAATCATGGCGAGAGTGACCGGCGGGAACGGGTGGACAGGGATCAGCAGGAGGTCGATGGTCTCGAACAGCGCCGCCACGCGGCCCCGTAGCGCGAGACGCCGCAGCAGAATCTTCTGATAGTCGAGTGCCGAGAGCGCGCGACCAGCCTCGATCACCGAGGCCAGCACCGGGCCATACTCGTTCCTGCGGGCGGGATAGGTCGCCTCGTGCGCGTTCGCGGCTTCCACCGCACAATTCGGCGCCCAGTCGGCAATTGCGTCGGTGACGTCAGGAAATCGGATGTCGACGGAATCAGCGCCGAGCGCACGGAAAACATCCATGACGTCGGCCAACACGCGGCGCGTCGCAACGTCCACGTCGTCGCTGTTCCAGGCGGCGTCCACGCCGATCCGGAGGCCCTGCACGTCCTGTCCTGCTGCGGCAAGATAATCCGCTACTGGCTCGAGCAACGAGGTCGGATCTTTCATGTCGCGTCCGGCGATCACTCCCAGCAGCACGCCGGCATCCGCCGCGCTGCGGCAGATCGGTCCAACGTGGTCGAGCGTTGCAGCCAGCTCGAATGTGCCGTAGCGGCTGACGCGGCCCCAGCTCGGCTTCAGTCCGGTCAGTCCGTTGGCGGCACATGGCCAGCGGATCGAGCCCCCGGTATCGGAGCCGAGCGAGCCAAAGCAAAGTCCGGCGGCTGTGGCGACAGCCGCCCCGCTCGATGAAATGCCCGGCCAGTAATCCGCATTCCAGGGATTTTTCGGCGGCGTCACCGATGGATGGTGATCGGAATATGCGCCCTCGGTAAGCTGCAGCTTGCCGAGCACGACGGCACCCGCGTCCTTGAGCCGGCGCACGACGGTTGCGTCTTCAGGAGGCCGGAAATTGCGATGAAGTGCGGTGCCGGCCGCCGTCGGAACATCCTTTGTCCAGATCAGATCCTTCAGCGCAATCGGCACGCCATGCAACGGGCCCCGATACTTGCCTTGCGCCATTTCCGCGTCTGCAGCCTTCGCCTCTGAGATGGCCGTTTCCGCCATCACGTGAACGTAGCTGCGGAGTTCGGAGTCAATGTTGTTGATGCGGTCGAGCTGCGAGCGCGTAACCTCCAGCGAGGACAGTTGGCGCGCTTTGAGGTGTGCCGCGAGTTCGGTGAGCTCGAGATAGTGCAGGGCGTCGGTCACGGCTCGCATCCTCCGTTTCATTGATCACTATGGCGCTCGATCACACAAGAACGATCGACACCTGTATAAGTACAATACAGGTGTCGATTGTTGTCAACCGGTAAACGTGATTTACTGGTGTCTAGATTTTTTGGAGTTCCGATGTCGAAAGAGTCGCGCAAGTTCAAGGTTCCCGATCCGTTGGCGAACGTCTACGATTTCGCCAACACGCTGGATGTCCGCCATTTCACCCATTTCGGCTTGGCGCACCCGCAGAGCGACGAACTCGCAGGGCCGAAGCAACTGGCGGATTGGATGCAGGATCGCGGCCTTGGTGCCGAGGGCGGGCGGGTCACGTCCGCGATGTTCGAGACCGCGCTGACGCTGCGCGGAGCGTTGCGCGCCTATCTGCAATGCGAGCCGGCCGAACGGCGCCGGAATAGGGACGTTATCAATGCGCTCGGCGACGCGCTGGCGCCGTTTCAATTGCGGGTGGAGCTGCGCGCGGGGCAGGGCGCAATACTGTCGGCAGCGCGCGAAGATGCGCTCGCTGGTCTATCGGCGGTCGCGATCGAGCTTCATGACGCAACCCTTCTGGGATCGCTGGACCGGTTGAAAATGTGTGCGTCGGAGGAGTGCCGCCGGGTGTTTTTCGACCGTTCGAAGCCGGCGACGCGGCGCTGGTGCATGTCGACGCTGTGCGGCAACCGGATGAAAACGCGGGCCTATCGTGAGCGGCAGCGCGAGGCGAAATAGCTCAGGCGCGGTAATGGCCGGACTTGCCGCCGAGCTTCTCGACGAGATGGATGCCCTCGATGCGCACGCCGCGCTCGACCGCCTTGATCATATCGTAGATGGTGAGGCAGGCGACCGAGACGGCGGTGAGCGCCTCCATCTCGACGCCGGTCGGGCCCGTCACCTTCACGCTGGCACGGACGAGGCAGCCGGGCAGCTTTGCGTCCGGCTCGATCTCGACCGTGACCTTCGACAGCGCGAGCGGATGACAGAGCGGAATCAGCTCCGAGGTGCGTTTCGCCGCCATGATGCCGGCGATGCGCGCGGTGCCGAGCACGTCGCCCTTCTTGGCATTGCCCGAGACAATCAGGTCGAGTGTCGCCTTGGTCATGACGACGCGGCCTTCGGCGACCGCAACCCGTTCGGTTGCGGGCTTGTCCGAAACGTCCACCATCC
The DNA here is from genome assembly GCF_054185225.1 of Bradyrhizobium sp. 18BD. NCBI lineage: Bacteria > Pseudomonadati > Pseudomonadota > Alphaproteobacteria > Hyphomicrobiales > Nitrobacteraceae > Bradyrhizobium > Bradyrhizobium sp. 18BD. The sequence goes on from NZ_JAVAYL010000030.1 coordinate 51,523, forward strand.
GCGCCTCGCCGGAGGCGCCGATATGGGTGAGGGCAGGGCCGGCTTTCTTGGCGGGCTTGCGCGCCATGTCAGCGCGTACCGGTCGCGCGCGCCGTGGTTTCGCGTGCGAGGAGCGTGCGCGTGGCGGCGGTCACGTCGGTCTGCCGCATCAGGCTTTCGCCGACCAGGAAGGTCGACATGCCGACGCGCTCGAGCCGCGCGAGATCGGCGGGCGTGAAGATGCCGCTCTCGCCGACCATCAGCCGTTCCGAGGGGATCAGCGGCGCCAGTGTCTCGCTGGTCGCGAGCGTGGTCTCGAAGGTGCGCAGGTTGCGATTGTTGACGCCGATCATCGGCGAGCGGAGTTTCAGTGCGCGATCGAGCTCGGCGCGGTCATGGATCTCGATCAGCACGTCCATGCCATAGGCGATCGCTGCGTCTTCGAGATCCCTGGCGGCGGCGTCGTCGAGCGCAGCCATGATGATGAGGATGCAATCGGCGCCATGCGCGCGTGCTTCCGCCACTTGATAGGTGTCGAACAGGAAATCCTTGCGCAGCACCGGCAGGGACGTCGCTGCGCGCGCAGCCACCATGAAGTCGAGATGGCCCTGGAACGAGGGCGTGTCCGTCAGCACGGAGAGGCAGGCGGCGCCACCGGCGTCATAGGCCCTGGCAAGCTGCGGCGGATCGAAATCGGCGCGGATCAGCCCCTTCGACGGCGAGGCCTTCTTGACCTCGGCGATCAGCGCGTAATCGCCGTTGGTGTGCTTGGCCCTGATCGCGCGCACGAAGCCGCGCGGGGCGGGTTGTGCCTTGGCCTTGGCCTCGACGGCGGAGAGCGGCTGCGCGCGCTTGGCGGCAGCGATTTCCTCGCGCTTGTACGCTTCGATCTTGGTCAGGATGTCCGACATGCCAGGCTCAGCCGTTGGAGACTGCGATCAGATGCTTCAGTCGCGCGTTCGCCGCGCCGCTGTCGAGCGATTTCGCTCCGATCGCCACGCCCTCCCTAAGGTCCTTGGCGCGTCCGGCGACAACCAGCGCGGCGGCCGCGTTCATCAGGGCCACGTCGCGATAGGGGCTCGGCTTGCCGCTGAGCACGCTTTGCAGCGCGATCGCATTGGCGTCGGCGTCGCCGCCCTTCAGCGCGCCGGGCTCGCAGCGCGACAGGCCGGCATCCTCCGGCGTCACCTCGAAATTCCGGATCTCGCCATTCTGGAGCGCCGAGACGAAGGTCGGGCCGGTGAGGGTGATCTCGTCGAGACCATCGGAGCCGTGCACCACCCAGGCCGATTCGGAGCCGAGGTTCTTGAGCACCTGCGCCAGCGGCTGCACCCATTGCCGCGAGAACACGCCGACCATCTGTCGCTTCACGCCGGCCGGGTTGGAGAGGGGGCCGAGCAGATTGAAGATCGTGCGCGTCGCGAGCTCGACCCGGGTCGGGCCGACGTTCTTCATCGCGGGATGATGCGCGGGCGCGAACATGAAGCCGATGCCGCATTCGCGCACGCAACGCCCGACCTGCTCGGGCCGGAGGTCGATCTTGACGCCGAGCGAGGCCAGCACGTCGGCTGCGCCCGAGCGCGACGACAGCGCGCGGTTGCCGTGCTTGGCCACCGGCAGGCCGGTGCCGGAGACGATGAAGGAGGCGCAGGTCGAGACGTTGACCGAGCCGGAGCCGTCACCGCCCGTGCCGACGATGTCGACCGCGTCGGCGGGCGCGTCGACCGTGAGCATCTTCGAGCGCATCGCCGAGACCGCGCCGGTGATCTCGTCCACGGTCTCGCCACGGACCCGCAACGCCATCAGCAGGCCACCCATCTGCGAGGGCGTGGCCTCGCCCGACATCATGGCGTCGAAGGCGGACGCTGCTTCCTCACGCGACAGGCTGGCGCCGGTCGCCACTTTTCCAATGATCGATTTCAGGTCGTCCATCGCGTGCTTTCAACTCACTGGTTCGCGCCGGTCACTTGCGCGAAGGCGGCCTGATTAATGGTGGTCCCGATGTCGGTTTCAAGCTTGTTGACGTAGGAGGCGACCTGCTCATCGGTCTGCGCCCGGTCGAGGCTTTCCTTCAGCTTCTTGACCGCGTCGGAGGCGGCGTCGACCGGGGGATCGACGACGTCGGTGACGCGGAAGACGATCACCTCGGCGCCGCCGGTCACCGGCGTCTGTCCGACGCCGTCCTTGGCGGTGCGGAAGGTTGCCGCGACGACGGCGGCCGGCACGCTGGCCGGCGTATCGTCGCGCTTGAAGCCGGTCGCGGTCTCGACCTTGGCGCCGATCGCGGCGGCTTCATCGGCGAGCTTGCCGCCCGCTTCGAGCTTCTGCACGATCTCGGCCGCCTTGGCCTTCAGCTTGGTCGCGATCTGGTCCTGGCGCCACCGCGCCTCGACCTGGTCGCGGACCTCGTCGAGATTGCGGTCGCGCGAGGGCGTGATCGCGAGCACGTCGTACCAGACATAGCCGCCCTTGAACGAGATCGCGTCGTTGTCGACGCCGACGTCGGTATTGAACGCCTGCGACACCACGTCGAGGCCCTGCGGGATGTTGGCGACCGGCTGGCCGTTCGGCGCGCGGCCGGAGCGGTCGACGGCATCGATGGTCACGGCGGTTAGGCCGAGCTTCTGCGCCGCGTCGATCACGCTGGAGCCGCCGCCGCGCTCGTCTTCCATCTTGTCGCGGAGATCGGCGACCTTGACGCGGGCGCGCTCGGTGGCGATCTCGCGCTTGATGTCGCCGGCAAGGCTGGCGTAGTTCGCCTCATTGCCCGGCTCGATCTTGTCGACCTTGACGATCGAGGTGCCGAGCGCGCCCTGGATCGGCTGGCTGATTTCGCCCGCGGGAAGCGCGAAGGCGGCAGCACCGACGGCGGCGTCGAGCGAGGATTTGGTCACGAGCCCAAGGTCGACGTCCGAGGCGCTGAGCCCGCGCTCCTTGCCGAGATCCTCGAACGACATCCCGCCGACGAGACGCTCGCGCGCGGCCTGCGCCTCGGTGGCGTTGGGGAACACGAGCTGCTGGATCTGGCGCTTCTCGGGTGTGCCGAGCCGGTCCTTGCGCTGCTCGAACAGTTTCTTGGCGTCTTCGTCCGAGACCTCGGTCCATTTGCCGATCTCGTCCGGCGAGATCACGACGAAGGAGATTTTGCGGTATTCGGGCGCACGGAACTGGACCTTGTGGTCCTCGAAATAGGCGGCGAGCGCCTCAGGCGACGGCGCCTCGATGGTGCCTGCCTGGGCCGCGTCGAGCCTGACGAACTCGATCGAGCGCTGCTCGTTCTGGAAGCGCGTCAGCACGTCGATCATCGTCTTCGGCGGCTCGAGGCCGGCGCCGATCGTGCCGGTGATCTGCCGGCGCAGCGACACCTTGCGCTGCTCGGACACGTAGCGCTGTTCGGTGTAGCCGAAATTGCGGATCACGGCCTGGAAGCGGTTCGGATCGAAGCTGCCGCTGACGCCCTTGAAGTTGGGGTCGTTCATGATGAACTGGCGGATCTGCTCGTCGGACTGGCCGAGCCCAAGCCGGCGCGCCTCTTCATCGAGGGCGGCTTCCGCGATCGTCTGCTGGAGCACCTGGCGGTCAAGACCGAAGGCGCGCGCCTGGTCCGGCGTCAGCGGGCGGCCGAACTGGCGGCTGATCTGTTGCAGGCGGTCGGTGTAGATCTGCCGGAACTCGTTCAGCGAAATCTCGGTGCGGCCGACCTTGGCCACGGTGGACTGCCCGAAGCCGCGGAAGATGTCGGCGATGCCCCAAATGCCGAAGCTGATGATCAGCACGCCCATCACGATCGCCATGATGGTCTTGCCGACCCAGTTTGATGAGGCCTTGCGCATTCCTCGAAGCATTTGGTCCAACTTGTTTGGCAGGAGGGGAACGGGAGCGCGTCTTAATGCAGATTCCGCAGAAGCGCGTCACCAAATTGATATGCCATCATAAAGTGGCGACTTTCCCCCCGCAACCTCAGGTCAGGCGGCCGCCTGAGACTGCGGTTAAAAGCCCCAAAGCGTTTTCCAGTGACGTGGACCCGGTTCGCGTCAGGAAAACGCGCCAAAACAAGAATCTGGAACTGCCGCGACAGCTCTGCTAGCGCATGCACAAACCTCATTTTGCTGGAAATAGACATGACCGACGCCATCCGACCGCTGATCGCCGGCAATTGGAAAATGAACGGCCTGAAGGCCCAGACTGCCGAATTCGACACCATGCTCAATGGCGCGGCAGACGTCGCCGCCAAGGCCGACCTGCTGGTCTGCCCGCCGGTCACCCTGGTTGCGGCCTTCGCCGACAGGGCGCGGGGCAAGAAGGTCGCGGTGGGGGCCCAGGACTGCCACCCCAAGGCTTCCGGCGCCCATACCGGCGATGTCGCCGCCGAAATGCTGGCGGACGCGGGTGCGACCGCGATCATCGTCGGCCATTCCGAGCGCCGCGCGGACCATGGCGAAAGCGATGCTCTTGTCCGCCAGAAGGCCGAAGCGGCCTGGCGGGCCGGATTGGTCGCGATCGTCTGCATCGGCGAGACGCAAGGCCAGCGCGACGCCGGCCAGACCCTGGACATCCTGCGCGGCCAGCTCAACGGCTCGCTGCCGGACGGCTCGACCGCCGCCAATCTGATCGTCGCCTATGAGCCGGTCTGGGCGATCGGCACTGGCCTCACCCCCACGGCCCAGGATGTTGAGCAAATTCATGGGTTTATCCGCGAGTTCCTGACCTCCCGGTTCAAGGCCGATGGGGCGAAGATGCGAATCCTCTATGGCGGCTCGGTGAAGCCCTCGAACGCGGCCGAACTGATGGCGGTGAAGAACGTCAACGGCGCCCTGGTCGGCGGCGCCAGCCTGAAAGCGGCCGATTTCCTTGCGATCGCGAAGGGCTGCCCCTAGCTAAGCCAAAGCTTTGATCTTGCACTGATCGGGGGTGGCAATACCCCCTCCGATCGTGTAACACCGCGCAACTTCAGGAAAACCCGCGAAGCGCGATCGGCCGCCGTCAGGCGCCGCCCGCTTGTGACGGAAGGATACTATGCAGACCGTTGTCATCGTCATCCACCTCATGATCGTCGCCGTCATGATTGGCGCCGTCCTGCTCCAAAAGTCCGAAGGCGGCGGCTTGGGCATGGGCGGCGGCGCGGGCTTCATGTCGAGCCGCGGCACCGCGAACCTCCTGACGCGGACCACCGCGATTTTGGCTGCGGGCTTCTTCCTCACCAGCATGTTCCTGTCCTGGCACGCGGGCTATAACCGCGCGCCGTCGTCGATCATCGGCACGCCGGCCTCGCAGGGCCAGCCGGCCGGCGGGTCGCCGATCGCACCCCCGACTTCGGGCGGTATCCTGGATTCGCTGAAGAAGGCCGACGAGCAGCAGCAGGCGCCGGCTCCGACCGGTCCGCAGGTGCCTCGCTCGCAATAAAGCAGGGGGGCCATGCAGGGCAGCTTCTACCGTCCTGCATCAAAAATCCCCATCAAGGCACTGTCACCACTCTTAGTTTTGGCTCACCCACAGGCCCGCAAAATCTTTGGGGCGGAATACGAATCGCTTTGGCGAATCGAATTCGAGGGATTAGAGGTTAAGTCCCATGGCGCGGTACATATTCATCACCGGCGGCGTGGTTTCTTCGCTCGGCAAGGGTCTGGCTTCAGCGGCACTGGGTGCCCTGTTGCAAGCCCGGGGCTACAAGGTCCGCCTCCGCAAGCTCGACCCCTATCTCAACCTCGATCCCGGAACGATGTCGCCGTATCAGCACGGCGAAGTGTTCGTGACCGATGACGGCGCGGAGACCGATCTCGATCTCGGTCACTACGAGCGCTTCACCGGGCGGCCTGCGACCAAGCAGGACAACATCACCACGGGTCGCATCTACCAGGACATCATCTCGAAGGAGCGCCGCGGCGATTATCTCGGCGCGACCATTCAGGTGGTTCCGCACGTCACCAATGCGATCAAGGAATTCGTCCTCTCCGGCAACGATGGCTACGACTTCGTGCTGGTCGAGATCGGCGGCACCGTCGGCGACATCGAGGGCCTGCCGTTCTTCGAGGCGATCCGCCAGCTCAAGAACGAGCTGCCGCGCGATCACGCCATCTACATTCACCTCACGCTGCTGCCGTATATCCCGAGCGCCGGCGAATTGAAGACCAAGCCGACGCAGCACTCGGTGAAGGAGCTGCGTTCGATCGGCATTCAGCCGGACATCCTGCTCTGCCGCACCGATCGCGAGATTCCAAAGGAAGAGCGGCGCAAGCTCGGCCTGTTCTGTAATGTGCGCGAGAGCGCCGTGATCGAGGCGCGCGACGCCGACAGCATCTATGCCGTGCCTGAAGCCTATCACGCGGCAGGCCTCGACGACGAAGTGCTCGCCGCCTTCGGCATCGAATCGCGCATCCCGCCGGTGCTCAAGAGCTGGCACCAGATCAACGAGCGCATCCGCAATCCCGAAGGCAACGTCACCATCGCCATCGTCGGCAAATACACCGGCATGAAGGACGCGTATAAGTCGCTGATCGAGGCGCTCTCGCATGGCGGCATCGCCAACAAGGTGAAGGTCAATCTCGACTGGATCGAGAGCGAGATCTTCGAGAAGGAAGATCCGGCGCCGTTCCTCGAGCACGTCAACGGCATCCTGGTGCCCGGCGGCTTCGGCCAGCGCGGCGCCGAAGGCAAGATCCGCGCGGCGCAGTTCGCGCGCGAGCGCGACGTGCCGTATTTCGGCATCTGCTTCGGCATGCAGATGGCGGTGATCGAGGCGGCGCGAAACCTCGTCGGCATCGAAGAGGCCAACTCCACCGAGTTCGGCCCCACCAAGGAGCCGCTGGTCGGCCTGATGACGGAATGGCTGCGCGGCAACGAGCTCGAGAAGCGCTCGCAGGCCGGCGATCTCGGCGGCACGATGCGGCTCGGCGCCTATCCCGCCGCGCTCAATCGCGGCAGCCGCGTCTCGCAGGTCTATGGCGGCGCGACCGAGATCTCCGAGCGCCACCGCCATCGCTACGAGGTCAACACGGCCTACAAAGATCGCCTCGAGCAGCACGGCCTGAAGTTCTCGGGGCTCTCGCCCGACGGCGTGCTGCCTGAAATCGTCGAGTACGAGGATCACCCCTGGTTCATCGGCGTGCAATTCCATCCCGAGCTGAAGTCGCGGCCGTTCGAGCCGCATCCGCTGTTCGCCTCCTTCATCCAGGCGGCGATGGTGCAGAGCCGGCTGGTCTGATCCTCTAAGGTGTCACGGTGAAGTCGTGCTCGCGATGCATTGCGTCGCGAGCGATCGGCGCTGAAGCGTCAGGCGCCCGCGACCCCGCGACGAGGGTCATCTGCGGCCGCCGCGTCAGCTTGTAGACGGCGGCGGGTGGGATATTCAGCATCGCGCGATCGATCAGTGTTGCGCGCAGGCCGAGCCGGTCGAGCACCGGCCGCGGAATCGGACAGCTCATCCCATAGGTGAACTGGTAGAACGCGCCGCCGGGGCGGACGTGACTGAACGCACCGCCGACGATCGAGATCACCTTGCGCGTCGACATGTTGAGCAGGGGCAGGCCGCTCACCACGGCGCCGACGGGCGCGCCGTCGTAGAGGCGCTCCGCCGCAAGCCGCGCCGCGTCCATCCACAGCACGCGTGCACCGGGAAAGCGCATCTGCAGCAGCTTCATGAAGTCCGAGCCGTACTCGATCAGCGTGAGGTCTTCCTCGCGCACACCGCGCTTGAGCAGCTTGTAGGTGAACGCGCCGGTGCCGGGGCCGAGCTCGAGGATCGGGCCGGTCGATGCGCTGACCTCGCGCGTGATCAGATCGGCGAGCGCCGCGCCCGATGGTGCGATCGCGCCGACCCGGCGCGGGGACGACATCCAGGACAGGAAGAACGAGAGAAAATCGTTGGGCATGTGCACTCCGGCATCGTGGTTGCGCCTCGAAAGATCAGAAGCGAGACGGATGCAGTGTTGCGGAGGCGCATTGCGACAGCATTGCGCTGTCAGTCACGGATGCGGATTGATTCAACTCTGTCGCATCGGCGGCAGCGTCATCCTGAAGCAGGCGCCGCCGTCCGGCCCGTCCGCCACCGAGACGTGGCCGCCATGCAGCAGCACGATTTCGCGCACCATGTTGAGGCCGAGGCCGGCGCCGCGATCGAGCGGCGACAGCCGATAGAACGGCTCGAAGATCTGTTCGCGTTGATCGGCCGGGATGCCGGCGCCTTCATCGGTGACCTCGATGCTTGCAGGCCTGCCGACGCGAATGCCGATCGTGCCGCGGCGGGGCCCGTGCTGGATCGCGTTCTGCACGAGATTGGTCAGGGCGCGCTCCAGCGCTGCCGCGTCGCCGATCGTCTCGATCGGTGTCTCCGGCGCGTCGAGCGCCAGCTCGTAGCCGGCGGCAATCGCCAGTGGTGCGAGGTCGGCGGCGACGCTCTGCGCAACCGCGGCGAGATTGACGTTGGTGAAAGGATGGCCGCAGCGGTCGAGCCGCTGGATGTCGAGCAACTGCTCGGCAAGCGTGGCGAGCCGTGCGGCATCTTCCAGCAAGCGGGTCTTATCCGGACCTGCGGCAAGCGATTCCAGCCGCGTGTTCAAAATCGCGATCGGCGTGCGCAGCTCGTGCGCGGCATCGGCGACGAAGCGCTTGTGGCGGGCATAGCCCTGATCGAGCCGTGCCAGCGCGTCGTTGACCGCGCTCACCAGCGGCACGACCTCCAGCGGAATCCGTTCCACCGACAGCCGCGCGCCGCGCTGATGGATGTCGATGCGGCGCGCCTCGTCCGCGGTGGTGTCGAGCCCCCGGAAGGCGCGCTGCACGATCATCGGTGTCGCGATGAAGGTCGCCGTTCCCATCAGGAGCAGGCCGGGCAGGGCGATGCCGAGGAACGCGAGCGATGTCATGAACAGCGCCTTCGCGCCGGTGAGCCGTCCTTGCGTCGCCGTGATGATCTGCACATTGCCGGCGTCGGTCTCGACGCGCTTCAGCCGCGCGGCCGGCTTGCGCGGATCGTCCTCGAACATCTGCCAGCCGAGGCGAGCCTGGCTGATCTGGTCGAGGCCGTTGCCGATCGCAGCGAATTCGGCCGGCACGGCGCCTTCGCTGAGCGAATGTCCCTGCTTGTCGCGGACCAGGAACCAGAGATCCGGCGTTTCGCCGCGCAGCTGCTTCAGCTCGCCGGTCTGGCGCAACATCAGGCCACCTTGCGCGTCGCGCGCGAGCGCGCCCTGCACGACGTCGATGACGCGATCCTCGTCCCGCTCGGCGAGCACGAAGCCGGAGGCGCACAGCCCGGCCAGAACCACAGCAACCAGCGCGATCAGGATCGCGGCCTGGAGTGAGAGCAGGCGCCAGCTCAGCCGCGAGCGCAGGCAATAGGGATCGTCGTGCTTGCTCATGTCAGCTTCTTCAGGAGATAGCCGACGCCGCGAATGCCGTGGATCTCGACGCCGGCATCGGCCTCGGCAAGCTTGCGGCGCAGCCGCGAGATATGGGTGTCCAGCGCATTCGACTGGATCTCGTCGTCGAAATTGTAGACCGCCTCTTCCAGCGCCGAGCGCAGTACGGTGCGGCCCATGCGGCGGAGCAGGGCTTCGAGCACCAGCAGCTCCCGACGCGGCAGCTCGAACGGCTGGCCGTCGATGCTGGCTTCGCGGTGGCCGACATCGAAGGCGAGGCGGCCGGTGCGGATGACTTCGGGGGAGATGCCGGCGGGCCGCCGCAGCACCGCGCGCAGCCTTGCCAGCAATTCCTCGACCGCGAACGGCTTCGCCAGATAGTCATCGGCGCCGCTGTCGAGCCCGGCGATGCGATCGGCGAGCTCGCCGCGCGCGGTCAGGACGATGATCGGCACGCCGTCGGCGCGTGCGCGAAGCTTTGGGATCAAAGCCAGGCCGTCGCCGTCGGGCAACTGGCGGTCGAGCAGCACGGCGGCATGGACGTCGGCGGAAATGGCTTCTTCCGCCTCCGCAAGCGTAGGGGCGTGATCCACCACCATATCGTAGCGCCGCAGTGCCGACGAAAGCGCCGTGGCCATCTCCGCCTCATCCTCGACGAGCAAAATCCGCATGATCCCGATACCTGAACCGCAACTTGACCTTTCTAGCGGCCTGATCATTGCGGCAGCATTGCGGGAAATGGACGCGGCGTGTTGCCGGAAGCTGTCCAGCCATGCGCGAAACGCCACAGGGGGCGGCCGGGCAGGGCTCAAGACAGCCTCATGGCCGATCGCTATAACCGCCGGACCTGTTCAGGGAGGAAAACAACCATGATCTACGAGATGCGCGTCTATCGTTGCGTGCCCGGCCGGCTTCCGGCGCTGCTGAAGCGGTTCGAGACGGTGACGCTGAAGCTGTGGGAAAAGCACGGCATCAAGCAGGCCGGCTTCTTCACCACGCTGATCGGTGAATCGAACCAGGAGCTGACCTATTTCCTGGCCTGGGAGTCGCTTGCCGATCGCGAGGCGAAGTGGGGCAAGTTCATGACCGACCCGGACTGGATGAAAGCGCGTGCCGAGAGCGAGGCGGACGGCCAGATCGTTGGCAACATCGTCAGCCAGCTCCTGACACCGACCGCCTTCTCGTCGGTCAAGTAAGGGATCGCCAGCGCAAGGGCCTCGCAGGGAACCCCGGCGCAACCCTGATATTCGGGGGGCCCGGGGCGAATGGGGTTGATCCGACCCTGATGGTGGCTATGGTCGCGGCGAAACGAGGGATTTGCCTTGAGCTCTTCGACGTCAGCAGCGCCGGTCGTCACTGTCGGAACGGTCAAATTCGGCAATGATCTGCCGATCTCGATCATTGCCGGACCCTGCCAGCTCGAAAGCCGCCAGCATGCGCTGGAGGTCGCCTCCGCGCTGAAGGAGATCGCCGCGCGGCTGAACGTCGGCCTCGTCTACAAGACCTCGTTCGACAAGGCCAACCGCACCAGCGCGTCGGCGGCGCGCGGCCTTGGCCTTGCGCAGTCGCTGCCGATCTTCGCCGAGATCCGATCCTCGCTCGGCCTGCCGGTGCTGACCGACGTGCACGATGCCGCGCAATGCACCGAGGTGGCGCAGGCGGTGGACGTGCTGCAGATTCCGGCCTTCCTGTGCCGGCAGACCGATCTGCTGCTGGCTGCGGCCGCAACCGGCAAGGCCGTCAACGTCAAGAAGGGGCAATTCCTCGCGCCCTGGGACATGACGAATGTCGTGACCAAGATCACCACCGCCAACAATCCCAATGTGCTCGTCACCGAGCGCGGTGCGTCCTTCGGCTACAACACGCTGGTGTCGGACATGCGCGCGCTGCCGATCATGGCACGCACGACCGGCGCGCCCGTGATCTTCGATGCCACCCATTCGGTGCAGCAGCCGGGCGGGAAGGGCGCGTCCTCCGGCGGCGAGCGCGAGTTCGTGCCGGTGCTGGCGCGCGCGGCCGTTGCAGTCGGCGTTGCCGGTGTTTTCATCGAGACCCATCCGGATCCTGACCGCGCGCCTTCCGATGGTCCCAACATGGTGCCGTTGCGCGAGTTCGAAGGGCTGATCCGCACGCTGATGGCGTTCGACGCGGTGACCAAAAGCACGACGCGCTGATGCACCAGCCTGTGACCAGGCCACCCTCCGACCAGAAGTTTCCGCCCGCGATCAACATCATCGCGCTCGCCGGTTTCTCGGCGGCCTTGTCGACGCGGGCGCTCGATCCCGTGCTGCCGCATGTCGCCGAGGATTTCTCGATCAGCATCACCACGGCTGCGAGCATCGCGGCCGGCTTTGCCTTGATCTACGCGCTGGTGCAGCCGGCGATCGGCGCGGCTGCCGATCTGTTCGGCAAGGCGCGGCTGATGACGCTGTGCCTGGCGCTGCTTGGCGTCGCCTGCATTCTGGGCGCGCTCACGACCACGTTCTCGGCCCTGTTCGCGACCCGCATCCTAGCCGGCATTGCCTCCGGCGGTGTGTTTCCCGTGGCGCTCGGCCTGACCGCCGACCTCGTCGCGCCCGCCAAGCGACAGGTCGCGATCGGGCGCACCATGGCGGGGTCGATGACCGGCAATTTGCTCGGTGCATCCGCCTCCGGCATCATCGGCGATTTCATCGGCTGGCGCGGCGTGCTCGTGATCCTCGGCGCGCTTGGCCTGATCGCGGCCGTTGCGGTCGCGGCAGGCTTCCGCGGTGCCGCGCTGACGCCGCCGCCGAAGACCGATTTGAAAACCCTGCGGCAGGGCTACCGCACCATCTTTGCCAATCCCAACACGCGATATTGCTATTCGGCCGTCTTCGTCGAGGGCTGCTGCGTGTTCGGTCTGTTTCCTTTCATCGCGGCGTTCCTGTTCGATCTCGGCGAAAAATCATTGTCGATCGCGGGCATCGTGATCGCCGGTTTTGCGGTCGGCGGCTTGCTCTACACCTTCGCCGTCTCGCGCATGCTGCCGCGGCTCGGCGTCAAGGGCATGATGATCGCCGGCGGTTGCCTCGTGGCGCTGCAGCTCGGCGCGCTCGCATTCGGTCCGGGCTGGAAGCTGCAATTCGCCAGCATGCTCGCGATGGGCTGGGGCTTCTACATGATCCATGGCTGCTTGCAGGTGTTTGCCAGCGAGCTGTCGATCGGGGCGCGCGCGACGGCGATGTCGCTGCATTCGTTCTTCTTCTTCATGGGGCAGACGGTCGGCCCGATCGCCTATGGCCTTGGCCTGCAGCATGGCGGCAAGGTGCCGACGCTGCTCGCGAGCGCGGCGATCATGATGACGCTGGGTCTCGTCTGCGCGCGTTGGCTCAGGTCGCGGGCGCCGGCGGACGCGCGGGCATGACGGAAGTATCGAATTACCGGGCTTCCGTACTTCTCCGGGATAAAACGGTAGCCAACTCCCTTCAATCTTAAATCAAATCTCACCGTTCGCTCCGTAGATTGCCCGCAAACCGCCGAGGCGGCGGCAACATCTGTGGATCAGTCGATGCAAAAGCAGCGTTCGGTCGCCCGTATCCTCGGCGCGGTGGTTGGGTCTCTCGGTCTCGTCCTCGTCGTCATCTCGGCCTATGCGCTGAAGCTCGCGGTGACCCGCTACTCGGACAGCAACCGCATCGTCTCGCTCGCCATCGCCAGCCGCGACCTGACCAACACGCTGGTGATCTTCCGCCTCGAGCGCGGTGACACGCTGAGCTATCTGGCCTCGGGATCTCCCGCGCCCGACAGCGTCATGAAGAGCCTCGCCGAGCAGCGCGCCACCGTGCAGAAGAATTACGCGCAGGCCTTGGAGAGCCTTGCCGCCGCCGACGCCCCCGGTCTTGCCGAGAAACTCGACAAGCTCCGGGGCATCTGGGCGCAGCTCGAGGAGCTGCGGCCGCGCTCGGTCACGGCCTTGAAGCAGGAGAAGGCGGCGCGTGAAGCCAGCCTGACGCCGAGCTGGGCCAAGGTCAGCGACGCCTATATGGACGCGATCGGTGAGGTCACCGCCCATGTCGACAGCGCGATGACGCTGATCGACCCCGTGGTCGATCGCCTCCTGATCGCCAAGCAGGCCTCCTGGCAGGCCCGCGCCAATGCCGGCCAGACCATTCTCGTCCAGTTCTCCTCGATCCTTGCCAACAAGACCTGGACCGCCGCCGACGGCGTCACCTTCGCCGATCTGCGCGGCCGCATCCAGCAGTCCTGGCTGGTGGTGCGCGACCTCAGCCCGAACGTTGCCTCACCCGAATTGCTGCAGGCGATCCGCAATGCCGAGCCGGAAATCTCCGGCACGCTCAGCGACGAGCGCAATGCGATTGCGACCAAGCTGCTGGCCGGTGAGCCCGCCGGCGTCCCCGGCATCGAGTACCGCGACCGCCAGCTTGTCGGCGCCAACAACGTCGTCATCGTCACGCAGACCGCGCTCGCCAACATGATCTCGCGGGCCGAGGACGGCGCTTCGCGCGCACGCGTCAGCCTGATCCTGTTCGGCCTCCTGGTGCCGGCCTCGCTCGCGCTGACGGTAGGCGGCCTGTTCCTGATGCGCAACCGCGTCACCCGGCCGCTGACCGCGATCACCGGCGTCATGACCCGCTTTGCCGCGCATGATTTTGCCAGCGAGGTCCCGGGTCTCGACCGCAACGACGAGATCGGCCGCATGGCTTCCGCGCTGCAGGTGTTCAAGGACGCCATGATCAATGCCGAGCGCCTGTCTGGTGACCAGGCTGCCGAGCGCGCCGCTAAGGAGCAGCGCGCATCCGAAATGTCCGGTCTCGTGCGGCAGTTCGAAAGCCGGATCGGCCAGATGGTGCAGACGCTGTCGAACGCCTCGGGCGAGCTGGAGACGACGGCCCGCTCGATGTCGGGCACGGCGGCGGAGGCCCAGGCCCAGGCCGGCTCCGCCTCGACGCTGGCCGACCAGGTCGGCGGCGGCGTGCAGACGGTTGCGGCCGCAGCCGAAGAGCTCAACGCCTCGATCCGCGAGATCAACCGCCAGGTGGAGCAGGCGAGCCGCGCCACCGAGCATGCGGTCGTCACCGTCAAGGAGACCGACGGCACCATGCGTGCTCTCGCCGACGGTGCTGACCGCATCGGCGAGGTCATCGGCCTCATCACCTCGATCGCCGGCCAGACCAATCTGCTGGCGCTGAACGCGACCATCGAAGCGGCCCGCGCCGGTGAATCCGGCAGGGGCTTTGCGGTCGTGGCGAGCGAGGTGAAGAACCTGGCCTCGCAGACCGCAAAGGCCACCGAGGAGATCAGCGCACAGATCACCGAGATCCAGGGCGCGACGCAGAAGGCGGTCTCGGCCATCGACGGCATCGTCAAGACCATCGAGGAAGTCTCGAGCATCAACCGCGTTATCGCCGCGGCGATCGAGGAGCAGAACAAGGCGACGGCCGAGATCGCCAACACCGAGCAGCACACGGCGGAGGCCACCTCGACGGTGACGCGCAACATCGCAACCGTGTCGTCGGCGGCGAACGAGACCGGCCGCGCCGCGTCCGGCGTGCTGAAGGCAGCTGCAAACTTGTCGAGCCAGTCGACCTCGCTGACCTCAGAGGTGGACGGCTTCATCAGCAAGGTGAGGGCGGTGGCGTGAAGCAAAACGGTGCGATTTGATCGACGGGCCGCCGCAGCATCAGGCTGCGGCTGCAATCGTGCTTGAGCGTCACCGTGTCACGTCGGGCTTGGGTATACATGGCACGTGAATTGCTTCGATTTTGGGCAAATCGAGGTGTGAGATCGTGGACGCCCAGACCAGCCGTTCCAGCACAGCCGGCAAGATCTCGACCGGATACCACACCAGGCCACCGCTGCGCCGTTTCCTGACTGATTGCTACGAGGAATTCCGCGCCGATAAGTCGGGCGAGCTGGCCGACTATATTCCCGAACTCACGCGTGCCAATCCGGACCATTTTGGCATCGCGCTCGTCACCATCGACGGCCATGTCTACGAGGTCGGCGACAGCGCCGTGCCGTTCACGATCCAGTCGGTCTCGAAGGCCTTCGTCTTCGCGCTGGCGCTGGAGATGGTCGGCGAGGAGCGCGTCGCGGCCACGATCGGCGTCGAGCCGAGCGGCGAGGCCTTCAACTCGATCCGGCTCACCAACGACAACCGGCCGTTCAACCCGATGGTCAACGCCGGCGCGATCGCCTGCTCGGGCCTGATCTACCAGGTTGACGGGAAGGGGGCGTTCGAGCGCGTCCGCGCAAAACTCAGCCAGTTCGCCGGCCGCGAGCTCGGCGTCGACGAGGCCGTGCATGCCTCGGAGACGGCGACCGGCAACCGCAACCGGGCCATTGCCTGGCTGCTGCGGAATTACGCGGTGCTGCCCGACGACGTCGACGCCGTGCTCGAGGTCTATTTCCGCCAATGCGCCATCCTGGTCACCGCTCGCGATCTTGCGGTGATGGCGGCGACGCTCGCCAATCGCGGCGTCAATCCGGTGACGGGCGTGCAGGTGATCACGCCGCACATCGTCGCGCGCACGCTGTCGGTGATGACGAGCTCGGGCATGTACGACTATGCCGGGGAGTGGACCTACCGCGTCGGCATTCCCGCCAAGAGCGGCGTCGGCGGCGGCATCGTCGCGGCGCTGCCGTCGCAGCTCGGGCTCGGAACCTTCTCGCCGCTGCTCGACAACCATTTCAACAGCGCGCGCGGCTTGAAGGTTTGCGAGGCGCTGTCGGCGCGGTTCGACCTGCACATGCTCAACCGCAATGCCGACGTCCGCACCAGCATCATGGCGGATTACGACATCTACGGCATCTCCTCGCGCCGCAGCCGCCAGCCGCACGAGCAGCAGATCCTCGACGAGCGCCACAGCGACATCCGCGTGCTCGAGCTGGTCGGCGCGATGAATTTCGGCACCATCGACTATTTGACGCGACGGCTCACCAGCGAGCCGCCGAACGCGCCGCTGCTCATCATCGACTTCCGCCGCGTTCCCGACATCACCGCGGCCGGCGCGGAGCTACTCGGTGAGACCCTGACCGCGCTCGGCAATGCCGGCGTCACCACGATCCTGTCAGGCCTCGAGGAGACGTCCGCGGTGTGGTCGGCGATCGCCGCGCGCACGGGCGAGCCGCGCCGGTTGCGCCGCTTCGCCCTGCTTGATGACGCCATCGAATGGGCCGAGGATCAGGTGATCTATCGTTCCGGCGGCTTCACCGACGTGAAGGAGAGCGCGCATCTCGGCAATCAGGCGCTGCTGGCCGAGCTCGACGCCGACGAGATCGCTGCGATCGTCGAACTGTCCTCCACGCGCCACTATGCGGCCGGCCAGCGCATCATCGCGGCCGGCGAGCCCGCCAACTCGCTGTTCTTTCTCCAGAGCGGCATGGTCAGCGTCAAGCTGCGCAGCGGCGTGCGGCTGGCCTCGCTCGGCCCCGGCATGGAATTCGGCGAGATGGCGATCCTGGAGAAAAGCCGCAGCGCCGACGTCTTTGCCGACACGCCCGTCACCTGCCTCGAACTGCCGCTCGACAGTTTTGCCGATTACCGGCGTCTGCACCCGGACGCGTCGCTGAAGATCATGCGCAACCTCGCCGCCATCCTGGCGCGGCGGCTGGTCGCCGCGAACGCGAAGGTCGATCTGCTCAGCGCGTATTAATTTGCCCTGTCAGCCGGGATCAGCTCCATGCCGCCGGCGATGATCGCGTCGCTGCGCCAAGAGCCTAGGGCCACGAGCTGAGATATCGAGATTAAGACAAAAGCGAATGGACCGGCGGCGAGGATCGGATCATATTCGCAGGCATCACTTGCGAGGGCATAGGGGGGGCAGCAGCAGGGAGCCACCGAATGTACGCCAATATTCTCATGAGCACCGATGGTTCGGATGTCGCAAGAAGAGGCGTCGAGCATGGGATTGCTCTGGCGAAAGCCTTGAACGCCAAAGCGACAATCGTCACCGTCACTGAAGCGCTGCCGATCGATTTTGGCGGCGGGCACGACTCGGGATGGGTTCCCTCGCAGGCAGAGTTTGATAGTTTTGACGCGGCCTGCAGGGAGCGGGCAGGTAGAGTCCTCCATGAGGCTCGGACCATGGCCGAGCGGAGCGGGCTGTCGGTCGAACTCCTGCACGTTCCGAACTCGCACCCGGCCACTGCGATTGTCGAGACGGCAAAGTCCAGAGGCTGCGATTTGATCGTCATGGCTTCGCATGGGCGTCGCGGCCTCAGGAAGTTGTTTTTGGGCAGTCAAACCTCCGAGGTCCTCGTGAACGGCAGCGTGCCGGTCTTGGTCGTGCCGTAGGACGGGACCCCGCTATTTCGTCCCGTCAGCCGGGATCGGCTCCATGCCGCTGGCGATGATCGTATCGCGCGCGGCGGGAGAAGCGAGGAACTTGATCAGGGCCCGGCCGGCCTCGGGTTCCTTCGAGCCGGCGGCGATGCCGGCGGAGAAGATCGTGATCTTCTGCAATTCGTTCGGCAGCGGTCCCACGATGTCGATACCCTTGACGGGCTTCAGCTCGCTGATCTGCTGAAAGCCAAGTTCGGCCTCGCCATGCGCGACGATCTCGCCGACCGGCGTTGCCGGAATCTTACGCGCCTTGTCCTTCATGACATCGGCGATGCCGAGCTTGTCGAACATCTCGGTCGAGACGTAGACGCCGCTGGCGCTGTCGGAATAGGCGATCGTCTTCGCCGCCAGCAGCGCGCGCTTGACCGCCTCCACCGAGCTGATGTCCGGCTTCGGCGCGCCCGACTTCACGGCAACCCCGATCGGCGATTTGGTGAGATCGACCTGGCTGCCGGCCACGACCTTGCCCTTGCCGGCGAGGTCGGTGAGGGCATAGCCCACCATGATCAGGACATCGGCCGGCTCACCGCGCTCGAGCCGGACCGGGATCGCATTGGTGGTGGTCCCCATCGACGGCCCGTAGGCGGTCACGACCTTGTTGCCGGTGGCCTTCTCGAACTCCGGCACCAGCGCCTGATAGGCGGCCGTCAGACCGCCGGAGATCATCACCCTGACGTCCGCAGCTTCGGCCGCGCCGGTGAGCCACAGGGCGCCCAGAAGACCCAGCGCAGTGTTGCGGAATGTTGTTGATAGCGATGTCATCGTCATGTCTCTCCAGCTAGCCCCGTCCGCGATAGGGTGCGACGCCTTGCTCGGGCACCCACAGGCCTTTCGGCACACGGCCGGTCTGCCAGAACACGTCGATGGGAATTCCGCCGCGCGGATACCAGTAGCCGCCGATGCGCAGCCATTTCGGCTTGATCTCGCTTGCGATGCGCTTGCCGATCATCACGGTGCAGTCCTCGTGGAAGGCGCCGTGGTTGCGGAAGCTCGCGATATAGAGTTTCAGCGATTTCGACTCCAGCAGCCATTGGCCGGGCGCGTAGTCGATCATCAGATGGGCGAAATCCGGCTGGCCCGTGACCGGGCAGAGCGAGGTGAATTCCGGCACGGTGAAGCGGACCAGATAATCGGTGCCGGCTTGCGGATTGGGCACGCGGTCGAGCTGAGCTTCTTCCGGCGTATGCGGCCACTCGACCGCGCGGCCGAGCTGGAGGGATTTTTTCGCCATCGTGTTTTGCGTCCTGTTGGGGACGCTTCTTTAGGCGATCGTCTGTATCATGACCACCCGATCGTTGCCGGATTCGCAGCCCCAGAGCTCGCCGGGACGGCCGTCGAGCTGGCGAACATTGGCATTGGCCTTGTCGCTGGCGAAGACGTTGAACCGCTCGGTCGTGGGATCGAAGCGGAGAATCGCGTTGGCCGAGAAATCGGTCAGCCAGACCTTGTCCCTGTCATCGACATAAACGGCGTAGGCGCGGGGGCGCTCGCCCGGCAGCTTCCAGGTCTTCCAGGAACCGTCCGCGGGATCGTGCACCGAGACATGGCCGCTGTTCCACTCGCTGACCCAGATCCGGTTCTTCGAATCCGACCAGACCCGGCGCGAGCCCTGGCCGGGCGTCGGCGGCTCGACCACGCCGGCATGGCCGGTCGCAACATCGATCTTCGCGATGTAGCTGCCGGCGAGTGAGGCGTACCAGACATCGCCCTTGGGCGTGACCGTGATGCCGTACGGGCCGATGCCCTTTGGCGCCTTGAACACGTTCATCTCGCCCGATTTCGGCGCGAGCCGGCCGTAATAGCCGGACTGGCCGGTGAACCAGTAGGTACCGGCCTTGTCGAACACGCCAGTGTTGAGATTGGCGTCGGCGAACTTTTCCGGCAGGCGGAACAGCGTGACCTTGAGATCGCCAGGATCGACCCGCGCGATCGCGTTCTGGCCGCCTTCGGTGATCCAGGGGGCGCCGTCGGGGCCGATCGTCACGCCATGCGGGGCGGCACCCTGGCCGAGGCTGACCGTCTTGAAGGTGCCATCCTTCGGGTCAAGCCTGCCAAGCATGCCCTTGCCCTGCGCCGTGAACCAGACGGCGCCGTCAGCGGCGGGGGCAAGGTCGTGCAGGCCGATGCCGGCGCTGATGGGGAAATATTTTGTCCGGAACGGGCCTTCCTGCGCGAAACCTGGGCGGACGGCGAGGACGGCGGTGCTCGAGGCAAGAAACTGGCGGCGATTCATGGCGTTACCCCGGCTGTTTCAGATTGAGGTTGGACGCGCAGATCAGGCGCCGTCAAGTTTAGTCCTGGGTACTTCGCGCGTCAGTCGAAGCCGGCCGTCCAAGCGTTCACATTTGCTTGCGCTCCGTGTAAGACCCGCGTCACCGATCAGCCCTAACGAACGGAAGTGCACATCATGACCGCCATCATCGACATCATCGGACGCGAAATTCTCGACAGCCGTGGCAACCCCACCGTCGAGGTCGACGTCGTGCTGGAAGATGGCGCGCTCGGCCGCGCCGCCGTGCCGTCCGGCGCCTCCACCGGCGCCCATGAGGCGGTCGAGCTGCGCGACGGCGACAAGGCCCGCTATCTCGGCAAGGGCGTCACCAAGGCCGTCGGCGCCGTCAACGGCGAGATCTTCGAGGCGCTGAGCGGCCTCGACGTCGAGCAGCAGGCCCAGATCGACCAGATCATGATCGAGCTCGACGGCACTGCGAACAAGAGCCGGCTCGGCGCCAACGCCATCCTCGGCGTCTCGCTCGCTTGCGCCAAGGCGGCGGCGAACTCGCTCGACATGCCGCTCTATCGTTACGTCGGCGGCACCTCGGCGCGGCTCTTGCCGGTGCCGATGATGAACATCATCAATGGCGGCGTGCACGCCGACAATCCGATCGACTTCCAGGAGTTCATGATCCTGCCGGTCGGCGCGTCCTCCTTCGCCGAGGGCCTGCGCTACGGCGCCGAAGTCTTCCACACGCTGAAGTCGGAGCTGAAGAAGGCCGGCCACAACACCAATGTCGGCGACGAGGGCGGTTTTGCTCCGAACCTGCCGTCGGCCGACGCCGCGCTCGAATTCGTCATGAACGCGATCGGCAAGGCCGGCTACAAGGCAGGCACCGACATCGTGCTCGGCCTCGACTGCGCCTCGACCGAGTTCTTCAAGGACGGCAAGTACGTCTATGAAGGCGAGGGCAAGACCCGTTCGATCTCCGAGCAGGCGAAGTACCTGGCAGACCTCGTCTCGCGCTATCCCATCGTCACCATCGAGGACGGCATGTCCGAAGACGACATGGACGGCTGGAAGGAGCTCACTGATCTCATCGGCAAGAAGTGCCAGCTCGTCGGCGACGACCTGTTCGTCACCAACGTCAAGCGCCTCGCCGAAGGCATCAAGGCCGGCCGCGCCAACTCGATCCTGATCAAGGTCAACCAGATCGGCACGCTGACCGAGACGCTCGCCGCCGTCGAGATGGCACACAAGTCGGGCTATACCTCGGTGATGTCGCACCGTTCCGGCGAGACCGAGGATTCCACCATCGCCGATCTCGCGGTCGCCACCAATTGCGGTCAGATCAAGACCGGCTCCCTTGCGCGTTCCGATCGCACCGCCAAATACAACCAGCTCCTCCGCATCGAGCAGCAGCTTGGCAAGCAGGCGCTCTACGGCGGCAAGGCGGCACTGAAGGCGCTGGCATAAGCCAGCGCTCGAACAAACACAGGGGAGGATCGACATGAGCGACGGCAAGACCGGACTGCAACTGCGTTCGCTGATCAAGAAGAGCGGTGAGCTCGAGATCTCGCTCGTCGACGTGCCGACTCCCGAGCCCGCGGACGACGAGGTCGTCGTCCGCGTCGAAGCGGCGCCGATCAACCCGTCCGACCTCGGCCTGCTCGTCGGCGCCGCCGATATGAGCACGGCCAAGGCGTCCGGTACCAAGGAGGCGCCCGTCATCACCGCGAAGGTGCCTGACGGTGCGATGCGCGCGATGGGCGCGCGGATCGACCAGTCCCTGCCGGTCGGCAATGAAGGCGCCGGCATCGTCATCAAGACCGGCGCATCGGACGCTGCGAAGGCGCTGATGGGCAAGACCGTCGCGATGATCGGCGGTGCCATGTACGCGCAATACCGGACCCTGAAGGCCAGGGACTGCCAGCCGCTGCCCGAGGGCACCACGGCGGCGGAGGGCGCGTCCTGGTTCGTCAATCCGCTCACCGCGCTCGGCATGACCGAGACGATGCGGCGCGAAGGCCACAAGGCCCTGGTGCACACTGCGGCCGCCTCCAATCTCGGCCAGATGCTGAACAAGATCTGCCTCGCCGACGGCATCGCGCTGGTGAACATCGTGCGCAGCCAGGAGCAGGCGGACATCCTGAAGAAGATCGGCGCCAAACACGTCGTCGATTCCAGCAAGCCGACCTTCCTGGACGATCTCACCAATGCGCTGGTCGAGACCGGCGCCACCATCGCCTTCGACGCCATCGGCGGCGGCAAGCTTGCCGGCGACATCCTCAACTGCATGGAAATCGCGATCAACAAGACCGCCAAGGAATACAGCCGCTACGGCTCCAGCGTGCACAAGCAGGTCTATGTCTACGGCGCGCTCGACATCCGTCCGATCGAGCTGCCGCGCGGCTTCGGCATGGCCTGGGGTGTCGGCGGCTGGCTCTTGACCCCGTTCCTCCAGAAGATCGGTCCGGCCGATATCGGACGGCTCCGTCAGCGCGTCGTGAACGAACTGAAGACCACCTTCGCCAGCCATTACACCAAGGTGGTGTCGTTGCCCGAGACGCTCGATCCCGCCAATATCGCGGTCTACGCCAAACGTGCTACCGGCGAAAAATTCCTCATCAACCCAAATAAATAATCGTGGCGCGCGACGGCGCGTGACCGAAAGAAGGTCTTGCCTTCCGAGCGAAGCGGGAGATTATTCCGCCGCCATTGAAAGCGGAAAACCGCATGGCTCAGAAGGGGACCTCTCCATGACCGATCTCAATCGCCGTCATCTGCTCGCAGGCGCGGCCGCCGTCGGTGCGGCTGCCGTCACCGGCCTCCGGCCGACCGCCAGCAATGCCGCAGTGCCGCAGGCCGGCACGCAGGCGCCGGGCTTCTACCGCTACAAGGTCGGCAGCTTCGAATGCACCTCGATCAACGACGGTGCGCGCACCTTCCCGATGCCGGACAAGTTCGTCGTCAATGCGCCCAAGGACGAGGCGCTGGCCGCGGGCGAGGCCGCTTACATGCCCAAGGGCATGGTCACCGTGCCGTTCAATCCGCAGCTCATCAACACCGGCTCGAAGCTGGTGCTGATCGATGCCGGCAACGGCGTCGCCAACCTCGAGCCCAGCAAGGGCGCGGTCGGCCGCACCCTGCAGAACCTTCAGGCCGCAGGCGTCGATCCCAAGAGCATCGACATCGTGCTGCTCTCGCATCTGCATCCCGACCACACCAACGGCATTCGTTTGGCCGATGGCGCGCTCGCCTTCCCGAACGCCGAGATCATGGTGCCCGGCAAGGACTGGGAGTTCTGGACCAGCGAGGACAATGCCGCCAAGGCCGAGTCCAACGCGATGATGAAGAACTACTTCGCCAACGTGAAGAAGACCTTTGCCGGTCTCGAATCCAAGGTGACGAAGTACGAGTGGGGCAAGGAGGTCGCGCCGGGCGTCACTTCGATCGCGACGCCGGGCCATACGCCGGGTCACACCTCGTTCGCGGTCGCCTCGGGCGATGCGAAAGTCCTGATCCAGTCCGATGTCACCAACATCCCGGAATTCTTCCTGCGCAATCCGGACTGGCACGTGATGTTCGACACCGATGCCGCGATGGCGCAGGCGACGCGCCACAAGTTCTACGACATGGCGGCCGCCGAGAAGGCCACCGTGATCGGCTTCCACTTCACCTTCCCCTCGGTCGGGCATGTCGAGAAGGACGGCGCGAAGTATCGCCTGATCCCGTCGGCATGGAATCCGACGATCTGATCGAGACGATAGATTTCCAGGTAAGATCAGGCCGCCTTCGGGCGGCCTGATTGTTTTGAGATCTCGTAGCCCGACCATCTGCTTTCCAGAAACGCAGCGTTTCCAAATCGGACCGGTTCATGCACTTGCATCCATTGATCCGGATCGATTAAGTGCCGCCCGGCACTCCCGCTCAAGCCCTCAAGGACATTCCATGGCCTACAACATCGTCGTGATCGCCGGCAGCCTTCGCAAGGACAGCTTTTCGCTGAAGATCGCCAACGCGCTCGCCAAGCTCGCGCCGGCCTCGCTCAAGCTCGAGGTCGTTACCCCCGCGGGCATTTCGTTCTTCAAC
Organism: Bradyrhizobium sp. 18BD; assembly: GCF_054185225.1. Taxonomy (NCBI): domain Bacteria; kingdom Pseudomonadati; phylum Pseudomonadota; class Alphaproteobacteria; order Hyphomicrobiales; family Nitrobacteraceae; genus Bradyrhizobium; species Bradyrhizobium sp. 18BD. Next base: position 75,491 of record NZ_JAVAYL010000030.1, read on the forward strand.
CAGGACCTCGAGGGCGCGCCGCCCGCCGACTGGCTGGCCTTCCGCGACAAGCTGCAGAAGTCCGACGGCGTCATCTTCGTCACTCCCGAATACAACCGCGCCATCCCCGGCGCGCTGAAGAACGCCATCGACGTCGCCTCGCGCCCCTATGGCAAGAGCTCGTTCAACGGCAAGCCGGTCGGCATCATCTCGAACTCGCCGGGCCCGCTCGGTGGCGTCAGCGCCGCCAAGACGCTGCAGAACATCCTGCCGGGCATCACCGGCCCGATCATGCAGCAGCCGGAGACCTACCTGACCGCCGTCGGCGACGCCTTCGACGCGAACGGCGATCTGACCAAGGACGCGCTGAAGGGCGTGCTTCAGGCGTACATCGACGCCTTCGCCGCGCACGTCGCGAAGCATCACGGCTGAGGCTGACCCCGCGGCCACAAATTCGGTCCTCATTCTGAGGAGACCGCGCAGCGGTCGTCTCGAAGGATGGCCGCGGGGACGGTCGGGCCTGCGTGGTTCGAGACGGCGCTTCGCGCCTCCTCACCATGAGGGTCTGGCAGGGAAATGGTGTGGGGTTAGCGCGCCCTTAACCAAGTTGCCCCATCTTCCCAAGATGGTCTCCCGTGCGCGCCTGAAATCGATCCTGACCGGCCTTGCCCTCTATGCGATGGCGGCCGCAATCGTCGGCTATTTCGGCGTCAACGCCTATACCGGCAAATACGGCCTCAACGCCCGTCAGGAACTCGACCAGGAGATCATCGCGCTGACCAGCGAGCTGGCGCAGCTCAAGCGCGAGCGCGCCCGGAGCGAGCAGCGCGTCTCGCTGCTGCGTTCCGCGCGGATCGATCCCGACATGCTCGACGAGCGCGCACGGTTCCAGCTCGACTATGTCAATCCGCACGATCTCGTCCGGATGATCCCTCAGAACTAGCGTTTCCGCGCGTTTCGAAACCGAGACCGAAAACCGGCGCCGCGACCGGCTGCCTGCCTTCGTCGCCACACCGAAAGTTGCAAGGCCGCAGCCGCGATGCCGCCTTGACGGCGCGGCGCCCGCGGGGGCATGGCTTGTCCGGCGCGCTGCCCCCCAGGATTGACGGAGATCAATCGGTCCGCGCCGGCACGTCCTAGATTGCCACCCGGAGGAAACGGTGATGAATGGGCAAGCTCCCCAGCATCACGCGGCCCGCGTCGAGGCCGCCATTGCATCAGGCCAGGCGGCCCGGTCCGCGCTCGTGGCCTCATGGCGCCGTTCGTCCCGACTGCATCATCTCGACCCCTCCGGCCGCGGCCTGCCGCAGCGGCTGACGGAAGCGGAACTGCGCGAAGCCCGCGAGTGCATCGCGCCGCTGCTGGCGGCCGCGCAAGGCGCCATGGACCGGCTCTATCAGGCCGTTGGAGCGGCCGGCTGCTGCGTGCTGCTGGCCGACGGCGAGGGGGTCCCGGTCGACCGTCGCGGCACGCCGGCGGACGACGCGACGTTCCAATCCTGGGGCCTGTGGACCGGTGCGCTGTGGAGCGAGGAGCACGAGGGCACCAATGGCATCGGCACCTGCGTCGTCGAGCAGCGGCCGCTGACGATCGACCGCGACCAGCACTTCTTCACCCGCAACACGCTTCTGAGCTGCACCGCGGTTCCGATCTACGACCATGAGGCGGCCTTCGCCGGCGTGCTCGATGTCTCCTCCTGCCGCGCCGACCGCACCGACGCGTTTTCCAATCTGATCGCGCTCGCCACAGGCGAGGCAGCAAGGCGCATCGAGGCCGACCTGTTTCGCCGCGCCTTCGCCCATGCCCGCATCGTGCTGACGCAAGGCCCGGACGGCCAGTCCATCGGCCTCGTCGCGGTCGATGCGGACGATCTCGTGATCGGCGCGACCCGCACCGCCCGGGCGGCACTCGGGATCGCACCGGGCAGGGCGCTGCAGCCGGTGCCCGCGGCCGATCTGCTCGGTGGCGACACCGCGCGTGACCACCTTGCCGGCGGCCAGCGCGCGGTGTTGCAGCGAGCGCTGCTCCGTGCCGGCGGCAACGTGTCGGCCGCCGCAAAAGCCCTCGGCGTCAGCCGCGCCACGCTGCACCGGAAGCTGAAGCGGTTCGAGATCAAGCACTGAACTTCAGTCGTCATTGCGAGCGCAGCGAAGCAATCCAGGATCTTTCCGCGGAGGGACTCTGGATTGCTTCGCTGCGCTCGCAATGACGATGTGGAGTCCGCAAACGTCCCATCTCCCCCGCGACTGTCGCAGAACTGCGACACTCCCGCCCGGCCATCGCTCCCGCCTGGGCTGACAGACATCACCTCCCGCGAGATCGTCGGCGCAAGTCGTGAACACACGACGGATCGCGCAAACAGCAACATCGGGAGTGAGCAATGAACAAGGTGGAATTCCTCGGCGTCACCCAAAGCCCCTTCGCCGAACGCTACGACAATTTCATCGGCGGCAAGTTCACAGCGCCGATCGCGGGCAAATATTTCGACAATGCCTCGCCGGTGAACGGCCAGATCGTCTGCAAGATCGCGCGCTCCGACGCGCAGGACGTCCAGGCGGCCCTCGACGCGGCGCATGCCGCCAAGGGCGCGTGGGGACGCACCAGCGTCGCCGAGCGTGCCGCGATCCTGAACCGGATCGCCGACCGCATGGAGGAGAATCTCGAGCGCCTTGCGGTTGCCGAGACCTGGGATAATGGCAAGCCGATCCGCGAGACCCGCGCCGCCGACCTGCCGCTCGCGATCGATCACTTCCGCTATTTCGCCGGCGTCGTGCGCGCGCAGGAAGGCTCGATCGGCGAGATCGACCACGACACCATCGCCTATCATTTCCACGAGCCGCTTGGCGTGGTCGGCCAGATCATCCCCTGGAACTTCCCGCTGCTGATGGCGTGCTGGAAGCTCGCCCCCGCGCTGGCGGCCGGCAATTGCGTCGTGCTCAAGCCGGCCGAGCAGACCCCAGCCTCGATCATGGTCTGGGCCGAGATCATCGGCGACTTGCTTCCGCCCGGCGTCCTCAACATCATCAACGGCTTTGGCCTCGAGGCCGGCAAGCCGCTCGCCTCCAGCCCGCGCATCGCCAAGATCGCCTTCACCGGCGAGACCTCGACGGGCCGGCTGATCATGCAATATGCCAGCCAGAACCTCATTCCTGTCACGCTGGAGCTCGGCGGCAAATCGCCGAACATCTTCTTCAGCGACGTCACCGCCGAGGACGACGATTTCTTCGACAAGGCGATCGAGGGCTTCGTCATGTTCGCGCTGAACCAGGGCGAGGTCTGCACCTGTCCAAGCCGGGCGCTGGTCCATGCCGGCATCTACGACCGCTTCATGGAGCGGGCGCTCAAGCGCGTCGCCGCCATCAAGCAGGGCGATCCGCGCGTGGCCGACACCATGATCGGCGCGCAGGCTTCCGGCGAGCAGCTCGCGAAAATCCTCTCCTATATCGATATCGGCAAGCAGGAGGGCGCCAAGGTGCTCGCGGGCGGCGGACGCGCCGAGCTCGCCGGCGATCTCTCGGGCGGCTTCTACGTCCAGCCGACCGTGTTCGAGGGCCACAACAAGATGCGGATCTTCCAGGAGGAGATCTTTGGCCCCGTCGTCTCGGTCACGACGTTCAAGACCGACGACGAAGCGCTCGCGATTGCCAACGACACGCTCTACGGCCTTGGTGCCGGTGTCTGGAGCCGCGATGCCAACCGCTGCTACCGCTTCGGCCGGGCCATCCAGGCCGGCCGGGTCTGGACCAACTGCTACCACGCCTATCCCGCGCATGCGGCGTTCGGCGGCTACAAGCAGTCCGGCGTCGGCCGCGAGACCCACAAGATGATGCTCGATCACTACCAGCAGACCAAAAACCTCTTGGTCAGCTACAGCCCGAAGAAGCTCGGCTTCTTCTGATCGAAGATGTGATCGGGCAGGAGAGAGCGCCCGTTCCATCGTCATCCATCTGTCAGAGTCTTCGGACAAGACGGCAGCGCCGCACCCATCCGGGTTCGGCGCTGCTGGCGTTCGAGGCGATGCCAGGCAAAGACGGAGGCTTGGCGATGCGGAACATGCGTTCACGACGGACAATGTATGTCGGAGCGATGCTGCTCGGCGCAGTGGTGCTTCCGCTGTCGATGGCCTTCGCGCAGACCGCTGCCGCGCCGTCAGGCGCAAAACCCTTCCTGACCGTCGATGGCAAGGCGCCGCTCGTCCTCGGACATCGTGGCCTGCCGGGACTGGTGCCGGAGGAGACCGAAGCCTCGTATGATCTTGCGGCCGCCGTCGGGACCGACGCGTTCGAAGAGGATCTGCACCTGACCAAGGACTGCGTCCTGGTCGTGCGCCATAACCCCTGGCTGAGCGACAACACCAATGTCGCCGAGGTGGCGAAGACCAATGCATCCGTGGCTGCGCGCAAGCGCACCGTGCCCGGCGTGCGTGTCAAGGCGCCGGCTTCGCCCAGCGCGCCTGCCGATTATCTGACCGATCTCACCGATCCCTCCGATCCGAAATCGGTGCTGAAGTCATTGATCGTGGACGGCGAGGATCACACCAACGACTGGTCGATCACCGATTTCACCATGGCCGAGCTGAAGACGTTGATCGGCGGCACCACCTATGACGCGGCCAACGAGCGGCCGAAAGTCTTTAACGGCAAGCTCCCGATCATCAGCTTCCAGGACGTCATCGACATCGCCAAGGCCAGGAGCAAGGAGACCGGCCGTTCCATCCTCGTCTATCCCGAGACCAAGAACCCGACCTGGAACAACGCCCAGGCCATCGCCAATGGCTGCGGCGCGCCCGGCAGCCGCCCGCTCGAGGATGCCCTGATCAAGATCATTGGGGATAACGGCCTCAACACCAAGGATGCGCCCATCCTGGTCCAGAGCTTCGAGCCCGGCAGCCTGAAATATATGCGCAGCCATGGGCTCCAGACGCGGCAGGTCCAGTTGATCGACGGCAACGGCATCGATTTCAAAACCGGCAAGGTCCTCCTCAACAACATCACGAGTTCGCGTCCGTTCGACTGGACGGTGGCGGGCGATGCGCGCCTCTACGATGCGATGCTGACCCCGGAGGGCCTTGCCGAGATCAAGACCTATGCCGACGGCATCGGTCCGTGGAAGGCCTATATCGTTCCGCTCAAGATCGCGCCGTGGAAGGACAGCAATGCCGACGGCACGCCCTACAAGGGATCGACGCCGGAGGCCTCGACCCAGGATGCGACCAGCCTCGTCACCGACGCGCACAAGCTCGGCCTGTTCGTGCATGTCTTCACGTTCCGGAACGAGAAGAAATATCTCGCTGCCGACTATCGCGGCGATCCTAGCCTTGAATATCTCAAATTTTTCCGGCTTGGCGTCGATGGGGTCTTCAGCGACTTCACGCATACCGGCGTTGCCGCCCGCGCAGCGTATTTGCGCGAGCTGGGCTGGTAGCCGGCACGGCGATTCGGACACTCGCAGGGGCTTGGACCCGTCGCTCAACGTGTCCGAATTTCATTCCGCGGCGGCACGCGCCAGCTCTGCTGGCGGGTGAGCTAAAGTTGCCTGATCAAGCCTAAAGGTTTTGCAAAGTTTCCATCACGTTGCAGTGCGGCATAATGAAAGTCGTGCCATGTCGCCGCGGTGCTTTCCAAGGGCGTTTGACTTGGGTTAGAGAGGGCTGAAGTTTTCTCTGACCCGGAATTCCCATGGCCGCACCCAAGAAAGCCGCCGCAGGCGCTGTACAGCACAAGACCGACGGCGGCTCGCCCCCGGAATTCACCAAGGAGGAGGAGTTTAAGGCGCTCCGCGAGATGCTCCTGATCCGGCGGTTCGAGGAAAAGGCCGGCCAGCTCTACGGCATGGGTGCGATCGGCGGCTTCTGCCATCTCTATATCGGCCAGGAGGCCGTGGTGGTCGGCATGCAGATGGCCCTCAAGGAGGGCGATCAGGTCATCACCGGCTATCGCGATCACGGTCATATGCTGGCCACCGGCATGGATGCCAACGGCGTCATGGCCGAGCTCACGGGCCGCCGCGGCGGTTATTCCAAGGGCAAGGGCGGCTCCATGCACATGTTCAGCAAGGAGAAGCACTTCTACGGCGGCCACGGCATCGTCGGTGCGCAGGTCTCGCTCGGTACGGGTCTGGCGTTCGCCAACCACTATCGTGGTAACGACAATGTCAGCGTCACCTATTTCGGCGACGGCGCGGCCAACCAGGGCCAGGTCTATGAGAGCTTCAATATGGCGGAGCTCTGGAAGCTGCCGGTGATCTACGTCATCGAGAACAACCGTTACGCCATGGGCACTTCGGTCTCGCGCGCCTCGGCGCAGCAGGATTTCTCCAAGCGCGGCGCGTCCTTCAACATCCCCGGTAAGCAGGTCGACGGCATGGACGTTCGCGCCGTCAAGGCTGCGGGCGAGGAGGCCGCGACCTGGTGCCGCGCCGGCAAGGGCCCCTTCATCCTGGAAATGCAGACCTACCGCTATCGCGGCCACTCGATGTCCGACCCGGCGAAATACCGCACGCGCGAGGAGGTCGAGAAGGTCCGCCACGACCAGGACCCGATCGAGCAGGTGCGCAACCGCCTGCTCGCCGCCAAGGTGAGCGAGGCCGATCTCAAGGCGATCGACGCCGAGGTGCGCGACATCGTCAACGCGTCCGCCGACTTCGCCCAGCATGATCCCGAGCCGGAAGCCGCCGAGCTCTGGACCGACGTTTACCGCTGAACGCGCGCAAGCTTTCTTTTGGAGTCGATATGCCAATTCAAGTGCTGATGCCCGCGCTGTCGCCCACGATGGAAAAGGGCAACCTCGCCAAGTGGCTGAAGAAAGAGGGCGAGCAGATCAAGTCTGGCGACGTCATCGCCGAGATCGAGACCGACAAGGCGACGATGGAGGTCGAGGCGACCGATGAGGGTACGCTCGGCAAGATCCTGATCCCGGAGGGTACCGCCGACGTCGCGGTGAACACGCCGATCGCGACCATCCTCGCCGATGGCGAAAGCGCCGCTGATCTGGCCAAGGCACCCGCGCCGGCGAAGCCGGCTGCTGAGGCTGCTGCGCCGGCCGCTGCAAAGGCCGAGGCGCCCGCGCCGAAGGCTGCGCCTGCACCGCAGGCCGTCGCCGAGCCCGATCCGGAAGTGCCGGCCGGCACCGAGATGATCACCCAGACCATCCGCGAAGCCTTGCGCGACGCCATGGCTGAAGAGATGCGCCGCGACGCCGACGTCTTCGTGATGGGCGAAGAGGTCGCCGAATATCAGGGCGCCTACAAGGTCACGCAGGGCCTGCTCCAGGAATTCGGCGCCAAGCGCGTCATCGACACCCCGATCACCGAGCACGGCTTCGCCGGCGTCGGCGTCGGCGCTGCGATGACCGGCCTGAAGCCGGTCGTCGAGTTCATGACCTTCAACTTCGCCATGCAGGCGATCGACCAGATCATCAACTCCGCGGCCAAGACGCTCTACATGTCCGGCGGCCAGATGGGCTGCTCGATCGTGTTCCGCGGTCCCAACGGCGCCGCTGCGCGCGTTGCCGCCCAGCACAGCCAGGACTATTCGGCCTGGTACTCGAACATTCCGGGCCTCAAGGTCGTCGCGCCGTTCTCGGCCGCCGATTACAAGGGCCTGCTCAAGGCCGCGATCCGCGATCCCAATCCGGTGATCTTCCTCGAGAACGAGGTGCTCTACGGTCACACCGGCGAAGTACCCAAGCTCGACGATTTCGTGATCCCGATCGGCAAGGCGCGCATCGTGCGCTCCGGCAGCCACGTCACCCTGATCTCCTGGTCGAACGGCATGACCTATGCGCTCAAGGCCGCCGACGAGCTGGCCAAGGAGGGCATCGAAGCCGAGGTGATCGATCTGCGCACGCTGCGCCCGATGGACACCGAGACCATCATCAACTCGGTCAAGAAGACCGGTCGTGCCGTGACGGTGGAAGAGGGCTGGGCCCAGAGCGGCGTCGGCGCCGAGATCGCCGCGCGCATCATGGAGAACGCCTTCGACTATCTGGATGCGCCGGTCGCGCGCGTCTCCGGCAAGGACGTGCCGATGCCCTATGCGGCGAACCTGGAGAAGCTCGCGCTGCCCTCGGCGGCTGAAGTCGTCGAGGCCGCCAAAGCCGTCTGCTACAGGTAGACCATGGCGGGCCCCAAGGAGCAGCCACTGCCGCCCGACGTCATGACCCGCGAGGACGCGGTCGAGATCCTGCGCGTGTTCGTGCTGGACGGCGGGCTGTCGATGGCGTTCCAGCGGGCCTTCGAGGAGCCCGACATGTGGGGTCTCTTGCTGGTCGATCTCGCCCGTCACGCCGCGCGCGCCTATGCGCGTGAGAGCGAATATACCGAGGAGGACGCGCTGAACCGGATCCTCGACATGTTCCAGGCCGAGATCGAGCGTCCGACCGACACCGGCACCACGACGCCGCGCGGGAAGGGGCACTGACCGTGGCGATCGAATCCTATCATTTCGATTTCATGCTCGAGGCCATCCGCGAGGCGGAGGCCTCGATCGCACAGGGCGGCCTGCCGATCGGCGCCGTGCTGACGCGCGACAACAAGATCATCGCCCGCGGCCACAACAACCGCGTGCAAGAGAATAATCCGATTCTTCATGGCGAGATGAGCTGCCTGCGCGAAGCCGGCGCGATCTCGTTCCACGACACGGTCATGTACACGACGTTGTCGCCATGCTCGATGTGCGCGGGCGCGCTCGGTCTGTTCAAGGTGAAGCTGGTGGTGATCGGGGAATCCGTCACCTTCGAGGGATCCAAGGACATCCTCGACAAGTTCGGCATCCCCTGGATCGATCTTGCCGACGACCGCTCCATCACCATGATGAAGAATTGGCGTTCCAATCCTGCCAATGAGCGCCTGTGGCAAGGCGACATCGGCAACTAAACCTGGTCTGTTCGTCTTCGCTGTCGGAGACGAATTCTTGCAAAGTTCTTCTTGAGGTCAGCATGCCCATCAACATCCTGATGCCCGCTCTCTCGCCGACGATGGAGAAGGGCAACCTCGCCAAGTGGCTGAAGAAGGAAGGCGACAAGGTCAAATCCGGCGACGTCATCGCCGAGATTGAGACCGACAAGGCCACCATGGAGGTCGAGGCCATCGACGAGGGCACGATCGCCAAGATCCTCGTGCCCGAGGGGACGCAGGACGTCCCGGTCAACGACGTGATCGCAGTGCTCGCCGGCGAAGGCGAGGACGTGAAGGCCGCGGGTGCCGCCAAGCCCAGCGCTTCGGCTGCGCCGCCCAAGGCGGCTGAAGCTCCCGCCGCGGCTCCGGCTGCCGCACCTGCGCCGGCTGCTCCGAAGGCTGCGCCACCCGCACCCGCGCCGCAGGCGGCAGCTCCGGCCGCACAGAGCAACGGCCATGGCGGCCGCGTGTTCTCCTCGCCGCTGGCGCGGCGTCTGGCCAAGGACGCCGGCATCGACGTGTCGATGGTCACTGGCACCGGTCCGCACGGCCGTGTCGTTGCGCGCGACGTCGAGCAGGCCAAGTCCGGCAAGGGCCTCAAGGCGCCTGCTGCCGCGCCGTCCGGCGCGCCCTCGATCGCGCCGACCATGTCGGACAAGCAGATCCTGTCGCTGTTCGAGCCCGGCTCCTACGACATCATCCCGCATGACGGCATGCGCCGCACCATCGCGCAGCGCCTGACCGCGTCGATCCAGAACGTCCCGCACTTCTACCTGACCATCGACTGCGACATCGGCAAGCTGCTCGCCGCGCGCGAGGAGATCAATGCGGCTGCTCCCAAGGACAAGGAGAAGAAGCCGCTCTACAAGATCTCGGTCAACGACTTCGTCATCAAGGCGATGGCGGTGGCGTTGCAGAAGATACCGAACTGCAATGTGAGCTGGACCGAGTCCGGCATGGTCAAGCACCACCATTCCGACGTCGGCGTCGCCGTGGCGATGCCGGGCGGCCTGATCACGCCGATCATCCGCAAGGCCGAGACCAAGACGCTCTCGACCATCTCCAACGAGATGAAGGACTTTGCCGCGCGCGCCCGTTCGCGCAAACTGAAGCCGGAAGAGTATCAGGGCGGCACCACGGCCGTGTCCAACCTCGGCATGTACGGCATCAGCCACTTCACCGCCGTGATCAACCCGCCGCATGCGACCATCCTTGCGGTCGGCACCAGTGAGGAGCGGCCCGTCGTGCGCGGCGGCAAGATCGAGATCGCGCACATGATGAGCGTGACCTTGTCCTGCGACCACCGCGCCATCGACGGCGCGCTCGGCGCCGAGCTGATCGGTGCCTTCAAGCAGCTCATCGAAAATCCCGTCATGATGATGGTCTGAGATGGCGCATGACGACGCGCTGGCCCTGGATCTCGATGCTGGTTTCGCTGATCCTCACGCTCAGCCCGCTCGGCCGCGACATCGTTGACTCCGCCTTCTTTGCCGGGGAGGCGCTGTCGCGCAACATCTGGGCGCCGATCGCGCTCACCATCTTCGCCGTCATGGCGCTGGTCATTCTCGCGGAATGGCTGATCAGAATTTATGTTCTCAATCGCCGCGCCCGCGGCGCAACGACCGCTTGAGTTGAACGGGAGCCGCCATGGCCGATACATCCTTCGACGTCATCATCATCGGCTCCGGTCCCGGCGGCTATGTCACCGCGATCCGCGCCGCCCAGCTCGGCCTCAAGACCGCGATCGTCGAGAAATCCTATCTCGGCGGCATCTGCCTGAACTGGGGCTGCATCCCGACGAAAGCGCTGCTGCGGTCGGCCGAGATCTACCACTACATGCAGCACGCCAAGGATTACGGCCTGTCGGCGGAGAAGGTCTCGTTCGATCCGAAGGCCGTGGTGCAGCGCTCGCGCGGCGTCTCCAAGCGGCTGAACGACGGCGTCGGCTTCCTGATGAAGAAGAACAAGGTGAGCGTGATCTGGGGCGCCGCCTCGATCGACGCCCCAGGCAAGATCACCGTGAAGAAGTCCGACGTCGAGGCACCGAAGGGCGCGCTGGGCGAGGGCGCTTATCAGGCCAAGCACATCATCGTTGCGACCGGCGCGCGGCCGCGCGTGCTGCCCGGGCTCGAGCCCGACAAGAAGCTGATCTGGACCTATTTTGAAGCGATGGTGCCGGAGCGGATGCCGAAGTCGCTGCTGGTGGTCGGCTCCGGCGCGATCGGCATCGAGTTCGCATCGTTCTTCCACACCATGGGAAGCGACGTCACCGTCGTCGAGGTGCTGCCGCAGATACTGCCCGTCGAGGACGCCGAGATCGCGGGTCTTGCACGTAAGCGCCTGGAGAAGCAGGGCATCAAGATCATGTCCTCGACCAAGGTGACGAAGCTGGAGAAGAAGGCCGACAGCGTCGTTGCCACCATCGACGACGGCAAGGGCAAGCCTGTCACCACGGAATTCGAGCGCGTGATCTCGGCGGTCGGCGTCGTCGGCAATATCGAGAATCTCGGCCTCGAAAAGCTCGGCGTGAAGACCGACCGCGGCTGCATCGTGATCGATGGCTACGGCAAGACTAACGTCCCCGGCATCTACGCCATCGGCGACGTCGCGGGCCCCCCGATGCTCGCGCACAAGGCCGAGCATGAGGGCGTGATCTGCATCGAGGCGATCAAGGGCCTGCATCCGCATCCCATGGACAAGAACATGATCCCGGGCTGCACCTATTGCCATCCGCAGGTCGCCTCCGTCGGCCTGACCGAAGCCAAGGCCAAGGAGAACGGCCGCGAAATCCGCGTCGGCCGCTTCCCCTTCGTCGGCAACGGCAAGGCGATCGCGCTCGGCGAGGACCAGGGCCTAGTCAAGGTCATCTTCGACAAGAAGACCGGCCAGCTTCTCGGCGCCCACATGGTCGGCGCTGAGGTCACCGAGCTGATCCAGGGCTACGTCGTCGCCATGAACCTGGAGACGACGGAAGAAGAGCTGATGCACACCGTATTCCCGCATCCGACCCTGTCGGAGATGATGAAGGAAGCCGTGCTGGATGCGTATGGACGGGTGCTGAACATTTGACGGACAGGCGGCGGAGCCGGCCGACCCGTCATCCTGAGGTGCGAGCAAAGCGAGCCTCGAAGGATGCACGGCCGAGCTGCGGCGGCAGGGCCCGTCGCCCTTCGAGGCCTCCGCCTCGCTCCGGCACCTCAGGGTGACGAGATAGAAATTGAAGCAACACAACAACAAGAGGGAATGAACCCATGCACGACAACGACAACCTGACCATCGAGCGCCCGACCTTCGTCACCCATCTCGAATGCGCGATGGAGGGCGATCATTACGCCGCCGACCAGGTCCACAATCTCTCCAAGGCCGGCAAGCCGCTGCTGGTGCGCTACGACCTCGCCGGCGTGAAGAAGGCGCTGACCAAGGATGCGCTCGCCCAGCGGCCCGGCGACATGTGGCGCTACCGCGAGCTCCTGCCGGTGCGCAAATGCAAGGACATCGTCTCGCTCGGTGAAGTCACGACGCCGCTGATCCGGCTGCCTAAGCTCGGCAAGAAGCTCGGCGGCGGCGAGATCATCGTGAAGGACGAGGGACGCCTGCCGACCGGCTCGTTCAAGGCGCGCGGCCTCGTGATGGCGGTGTCGATGGGCAAGGCGCTGGGCATCAAGCACATGGCGATGCCGACCAACGGCAATGCCGGCGCGGCGCTCGCGGCCTATGCGACCTCCTGCGGCATCAAGACCACGATCTTCTGCCCGGCCGACACGCCCGAGGTGAATGTCAGCGAGATCGAGCTGCAGGGCGCGACCGTCTACCGCGTCAACGGCTATATCGACGATTGCGGCAAGATCGTCGGCGAGGGCAAGGCCAAGGTCGGCTGGTTCGATACCTCGACGCTGAAGGAGCCATACCGGATCGAAGGCAAGAAGACCATGGGCCTCGAGCTGGCCGAGCAGCTCGGCTGGGACGTGCCCGACGTGATCTTCTATCCGACCGGCGGCGGCACCGGTCTGATCGGCATGTGGAAGGCGTTCGACGAACTGGAGAAGATCGGCTTCATCGGAAGCAAGCGCCCGCGCATGGTCGCGGTCCAAGCCTCCGGCTGCGCGCCGATGGTGCGCGCCTATGACGCCGGAACCGAGCATGCGACGCGCTGGGAGGACGCCCACACCATCGCTTCGGGCATCCGCGTGCCGCAGGCGATCGGCGACTTCCTGATCCTGCGCGCCGTGCGCGAGAGCAAGGGCTTTGCCATCGCGGTGGACGACGACAAGATCTCGGCGGCGCTGAACGAGGTCGCGCGCGAGGAGGGGCTGCTGCTGTGCCCCGAGGGCGCCGCGACCTACGCCGCCTACAAGGACAGCCTCGCCGACGGCCGCGTCTCGAAGGGGGACCGCGTGATGCTGTTCAACTGCGCCACCGGCCTGAAATATCCGCTGCCGCCGGTCACCCGCACGCTGGACCGTCACAAGCCGATCGATTTTTCGCAGTTCTAGCGCGTCATTTCGTCTCTTCACGAACGAGCCCTCTTCCCGTACGCGGGAAGAGATAAAAACAAGAACGACATCGTTGGGGAGAAGACAATGAAGAAGGCCGTCTGGGCCGGGCTGATCGGTATTCTCGCTGTCACCGGCGCGGCGCGCGCCGAGGACTATCCCTCGCACCCCATTACCATCATCGTGCCGTTCGCGGCCGGCGGCCCGTCGGATGCGATGGCGCGGGTGCTCGCCGAACGGATGCGCGTCTCGCTCGGCCAGCCGCTGGTGATCGAGAACGTCACTGGCGCGGGCGGCTCGATCGGCGTCGGCCGCGCCGTGCAATCGCCGCCTGATGGATACACCATCTCCTTCGGCCATCTCGGCACCCACGTCGCCAACGGTGCCGTCTACAAGCTCAAATACGACCTCGTCGCCGACCTCGAGCCAGTGGTGCTGCTGCCGAGCAATCCGATGATCGTGGTCAGCAAGAACGCGGTGCCCGCGACTTCGCTGAAGGAGCTGCTGGAGTGGCTGAAATCGCGGCCGTCGCCGCCGACCGCCGGCACCGCCGGTGCGGGCTCCGGCAGCCACATCGCCGGCGTCTATTTCGAGAGCGTCTCCGGCATCAAGCTGCAATACGTGCCGTATCGCGGCACCGCGCCGGCGCTGAACGATCTCATCGCCGGCCAGATCGACGTCATCGTCGACCAGACCTCCAACTCCATCAACCAGGTCCGTGCCGGCACCATCCGCGCCTACGCCATCACCGACGACAAGCGCCTCGCCTCGGCGCCGGAGATTCCGACCGCGGAGGAGGCGGGCCTGAAAGGCTTCAACATGACGCTGTGGTCGGGCATGTGGGTGCCGAAGGGCACGCCGAAGGAGATCGTCACCAAGCTCAACGCCGCGGCCGTAGAGGCCTTGAACGATCCCGCCGTGAAGAAGCAGCTCGAAAGTCAGGGCCTGGAGATGACGCCGCAGGACCAGCTCACGCCGGAGGCGCTCGGCGCGCGGCAAAAGGCCGAGATCGCCAAATGGTGGCCGATGATCAAGGCGGCGAACATCAAGGTGGACTGAGGCGCGCGGCGTGCTTCTCCCATGTCGGCGGTCATCGTCGCGGTCCAGCATCGCCTTCGGTGGCCGCCGGGCAATTACTCCATGATCTTGTCGCCTGCTGCCAGCGCCTGCTCGAGGCATTGCATGAACTCCGCGGGGGCGAACGGCTTTCCGAGAAAACAGGTTGCTCCGGCCTTGAGCGCACGCATGCGAAGGCTCTCGTCGGGGAAAGCCGTGATCAAGATGAACGGCGTAGCCGAACCCTGCGTGCGCATCTGCGCCAACAGATCGATTCCGGTCTTGAACGGCATCTGCACGTCGGCGACGACGCAGGAGGTACGGTTGGAATCTCTCGAGCTCAAAAACTCGTCGGCGGAGGCGAATGTGTGGACGATATACCCGCGCGATTCCAGGAGATTGTTGATCGCCGCCCGCACGTAGGGGTCGTCATCAAGCACCGAAATGACCGAAGCCGCTGACAAGACGTCCGCTCCTCGCCCGGGGATTGCGCTTGCCGTCGCTACGGCCCAACCTCACCATGCAAGGTGGACCTGCCACTCACCATTGCAAACTCATACTTAGGTTTGTACGTCGGACCGGCTGGGCCGAATCCCGAGCGCCTCACTCATTCTCACGAGGTCGGCCAGGGACTTCGCGCCCATTTTGCGCATGATATGGCCGCGATAGATCTTGACGGTGATTTCCGCCAATCCGAGTTGGGCGGCCACTTGCTTGTTCATCAGGCCTGATGTCACCAGTGCCAATACGTCGCGCTCCCGCGAGCTGAGTGACTCGAAGCGTGATCTGACGTCCGAGACCGTCTTATTGAGATCGCGACGCTTGCGGTCTCGCTCGATGGCGGCCTGGACTGCGTCCAGGATGTCCTGGTCGCGGACCGGCTTGGTCAGGAAATCGATCGCGCCGCCTTTCATGGCCCGAACGGTCATGGGAATATCGGCGTGACCGGTAATGAAGATAATGGGCGTGTGGATATTGGCCTTGGCAAGATCGGACTGCAGGTCAAGGCCGCTGGCTCCGGGCAGGCGGATGTCGAGCACGAGGCAACTGGGCACTTGCGGCGGCTTGGCCTGGAGGAGCTGCGGCGCCGAGCCGAACGCTTCGACCTTGAGGCCGACCGACTCGAAGAGGTTGGTGAGCGCGCGGCGCATCGAGGCGTCGTCATCGACGACGAAGACGATCGGCTGATCGGCGTTCTCCGGCGGCGGCGAAGGCTCCATGCGCTCGGTCACGATGCTTCCTCTCGATGGAGGGGCAGGGTGATCTGAAACGTCGCGCCGCCCGACTGGTTCGGAGCGGCGGAAAGTCGTCCGCCATGGGTCTCGATGATGGAGCGGCAGATCGACAGCCCCATGCCCATGCCGCCGGACTTCGTGGTGAAGAACGGCGTGAACAGGCGGTCTATCGCCTGTTCACCGATGCCAACGCCGCGATCGGCGACGCTCACCAGAATCGCGCCTTCGCCGTCCGCTGCCGAGCGGATCGCCAGCTCGCGCGGGCGGTCATGGACGTCTTCCATGGCCTCGATCCCGTTCATGATCAGGTTGATCAGGACCTGCTGCAGTTGGATCCGATCGCCAAAGATTTTGGGCAGGCCCGATGACAGCTCCATTCGCACCGATACGGCGTGGCTGGCCATTTCGCGCTGAACAAGCGCGACGGCCTCGCGCACGACCAGGTTCGCGTCGAGCGGAACCATCTCGATTTCGGTCCGCTTGGCGAGCGCCCGAACGTGACGGATCACGTCGCTGGCACGCTTGCCGTCCTCGGTGATCCACTCCACGGAGCGGCGCGCCGCCTTGAGATCGGGCGGACTGCGCTGCAGCCAGGCAAGACAGGCATCGGCGTTTGCGATCACTGCAGCGAGAGGCTGGTTGATTTCATGGGCGATTGAAGCGGTCAGTTCACCCAATGTCGTGACGCGTGTCACATGGGCGAGTTCGGCTTGGGCCTTGCGCAACGCGTCTTCGGCCTGATCGGCCCGGATGGCCGCGGTCACGTCGGTGCAGACGCCACGATAACCCAGAAAATTCCCGCCGGCATCGAAGAACGGCTTGCCGCTGGTCCGGACATAGATCTGCTGCCCGTTGCGGTCCTTGCTGCGATACACCAGGTCGCGGAATGGAACGTGGGCGTCGAGCGCCGCCCGATGTTGTCGCCATTTTTCCGGCTCGAGATCGGCGTCCGGAGCAATGTCCCAACGCGTGAGCCCGATCAGGCCCATGGGGGCGGTGACGGTATAGGAGTGTTCTGATACCAGGGTCACGCGGTGGTCTGGCCCCGTCTCCCAGAACCAGTCAGACGCGGTTTCGGCATAGTCACGAAAGCGCTGTTCGCTCTCGCGCAGCCTGCGCTCTGCCTCCTTGGTCGCCGTGATGTCGGTCACCGATCCGACGAACTCGACGCAACCGGCGGAATCTCGCGTGGCCCGGGCCACCGCTCGGACGTACTTGATGGAGCCGTCGGGCATCACGAGCCGATATTCGTGATCGTAGTCTTTTCCCTCGCGCGCCGCCCGACCCGTGGTCCGCTCCACCGCGAGCCGGTCCTCCGGATGGATCCGCTGGAGCATGACGGGAATCCGCGGCTTGGCTCCCTCGTCGCATTGGAAGATGCGATAAGTCTCCTTGGACCATGTGATCTCGCCGGTTGCGGCCCTCCAGCCGAAACTGCCGGTGTGGCTCAATTCCTGCGCCTGGGCGAGATAAGCCTCGCTCTGTCGCAGAGCATTCTCCGCTTCCTTGCGCTCGGTGATGTTCTCGCAGGCGACCAACACGATCGGTCCGCCATCGGCCCGCAGCATGGACTTGGCGTTCTCGCGCACCCATAGCACCGAGCCGTCCTTGCGCACCTTCCGGATCTCCCAGGTGTGGGACTGATCGACGGTCTCAAGGCACAGTGCGACGCACGCGCGGACAAAGTCGCGATCTTCCGCGAAGAAGACATCCAGCACCGATCGGCCGATCAACTCTGCGGCCGTATAGCCCAGTTGCGCGGCGCCGAACGTGTTCACGTTGATCACGGTTCCGGCCGGATCGACCATGAAGTACATGACCGGATTGTGCTCGAAGACTTGCTGCCACTGCTTGACCGCTTCGAGCAAGCCGCCATCGGGCTCGGTGTGCGGCTTAGCGGTGACAGTTTGCTTGACGCAGCCGGCTAGGAATTGCGCGGCTGACTTCCCGAACGTCGCTGCCCGGCCAGGCTTCATCGCAGACGCTCCCGGCGCTCTCTGCTTGTACGCGAGTAGAGCACGTTGCCGCGAGAGGAGCAATTCCGGCCAAAGTCGGATTGGGGTGATGCTCGCCTGTGGATTGACCGCTCGCTGCCTTGGCCAGCGCGGCGCGGCAACGGCGCTTCTCCGCAGAGTTTTCACGGTACCCGTGCAGCGGGAGCATCGTGCGCGGTCTCGTTGAACATGACGAGTTCGGGAGCCCCGGGCGACTACGGACAAACCTAGGTATAGCTCCCGTAATCCTAGTCATGTCGGCCATTTTACCTCCGTACAATTGAGCGCTTCGTGCCGGGCAGACTACCCTCACGACCAATCGGGAGTGTCGACCAGCCGATCGTAGCGCGTGCACGAGAGCCGGTCTGAAGCCGAGGTCTTACCGACAGGCACGATCAAGGACGGAGCCACCGCAATTCTCGACACGCAACCGCGATCGTCGCAATTCGCGACCTGCGAGAGGTCGAACGGAACGAACTGGCAAAGGCGCAAGCAACAGTGGGAGACAGCAATGTGTGATGCATCCGTACTTCCTGAGCGTGGCCTATCCGAGTCCGAAGGGGGCTCTTCAGTCAATGGCTGTGCGGTGTGTGGCGGCAAATTTGGTTTGATCCGCCACTACTCGTGGCGCACGGCGCTCTGCTCCAAGAAGTGTGTCGATCGTTTCCGCACACGCCGCGAACGCGACCGCCGGTGGTTGTTCCGGGCGCAGTTCGCATAAGCCTGAATTGGAGAGCTGACATCGTTCCGAAGCTCTGATCCGGGAGCCCGTGCCTTGAACCGCCCATGCAAGCTCTTGTGCTCGATCGTTCTCTTCTGCTCCACCGCGACGGTCCAGGCGCAGGAGACCGGGCACGGCGCCGTTCATCGCCAGCACCCACCCCAGGACCAGGGCCTGCACGAAAAGTTCTATTCGACCTGGCACATGCCGGATAATCCGAGTCTCAGCTGCTGCAACAGCGCTGACTGCTATCCGACCGACATCAAGTACGTCGACGGCCAGATCTATGCGCGGCGCAGGGAGGACGGAAGATACATTCCGGTCCCGCCGCAAAAAGTGGAGCGAAACAGGGACAATCCGGACGGCCGAAACCATCTTTGCGCTCCACCGCCAGCACTGTCTCCGTTGGACGGCGTTTACTGCTTCGCTCTGGGAGGTGCCACATGAGATTCGCGTTCGTGCTGGTGAACGGCCGGACCCCGTTCCGGCAGGCGCGGTGCATGCAGTGCTGCGAGCCGATCAGCGGCAGCTATCTCCGCGAGATGCCGACCCGTCTGCCGTACTGCGATTATCAATGCTACGCGATGTTCTGCGAGGCCCTGGCGAAAGATCGCGTGAGGGCGGCTTCATGAAGTTCATGCTGGTCAATCACGAGCCCCCGCCAAGCGCGGCGACGTGCAGCACGTGCTCGCGGTCGATCCGGTCCGGCTATGTCCGGCATGTGCGGACACAGCGCCGCTACTGTGACTATGACTGTTACCGCCGGGGCGAATTCGTGACGCTGTTGATGCCCTGGTCGATGCCTGGGCACAGAGAGCCGGCTGCCGGGAACGCCGCCGGAAACATGATCGAGATGTTGGCGGTGCTGAGTGCCGTTTCGTGCTGGAGCTACACGATACAGGTCTGGACCTTCGCGAGAGTTTTGACCGGCGCATATTTGGACGGTCGCGACCTGATCACGACGGAAGGAGGTGACACCTAGCTGCGCGATCGTACCCGCGCGGAAGCCGCAGCAACGTGACCTGGCAGACGCCGCGTCCAGCCCCGGTGGCGTCGACTAGGGAGCGGGTGCTGCGGCCGCCACGGGTGCCGTTGCGCTGACTTCGTGCGTCACCACGCGCTGATCGCTCTTGTCGGCGACCATGCCGCTGCCCTCGAACCGCGCGCGGTAGACCAGCACGTTCTCCATCACGCGCTGGACGTAGTTGCGCGTCTCCGACAGCGGAATCCGCTCGACCCAGTCGATCGGATCGACATTGGGGTCGCGCGGGTCGCCGCGTGCCTGCACCCATTCGCGCACCCGGCCGCGGCCGGCATTGTAGCCGGCGAACGTCATGATCTGGTTGCCGCGATATTCCGACAGCAGCGCGCTGAGCTCGGCCGCGCCCATCTGCGTGTTGTAGACGGGATCCGAGACCATCTTGTCCCAGTCATAGGTCAGGCCGAAGCGTTTTGCGGTGTCGCGTCCGGCTTCCGGCGTCACCTGCATCAGGCCGACCGCGTTCGCCGCCGACTTGTCGCGCTGGTCGAACGAGCTCTCGGTGCGCGCCACCGAATAGATCACGCTGGTCTCGATCGCGGGCGCGACCTGCTTGTGCTCGGGGATGCCGATGGTCGGGAAGGCGTAATGGTCGAGCGCGAACCCGCGCGCCAGCGCCGACTTGCCGACCTCCAGCATGACGCGCGCGTCGTTGCGCCGGCCGGCGAGCTCGCCGAGCGCTTCGAGCGCGGCGACATCGGTGCTCTCCTTGGCGAAATCCTCGGCATAATAGAACACCATGTCGCGCTCGCCGATGCCGTAGAGCATGTCGGCGGCGCGCACGCGCTCATCCGAGGCCGGCGTGTCGGCTGCGGCCAGCACCGGCGAGGGCGGGCGCAGCTCGATGCGGTCGATGCCGAGCTTTGCGCGTGCAAGCTGGCCGTAGTAGGCGGTCGAATAGCGCGCCGCGGCCTTGTAGCTCATGCGTGCATCGGCGGTTGCACCCATGGCTTCGGCGGCGCGGCCGCGCCAGTAATGGGCGCGCGACAGCGCGATCGGGTTGGCCGAGCCTTCGTCGATCGCAGCGAAATGCACCATCGCCGTCTTGGGATCGTCGAGATAGCGCAGCGCGATCCAGCCGCACATGAAATGATAGTCGACGCGGTAGACCTCCATCGCCGGCACGGCTGCCGCGCGCACCACGTCGTAGGCGGTCCTGGACTTGCCCTGGTCGAGCAGCTTTCGCGCCAGCAGGCGGCGCTCGCGCCACCAGGCGTCGGTGTCCTGTGCTGCCATCATGTCGGGCGCGGCGGCGAGGATCACCTCGGCTGCGTCGTCGATGCGGTCGTTCTGGATATGCCATTGCGCACGGCAGAGGACATAGCCGAGATCGCGGCGCGCTTCAGTCGAGACGTCGTCGAGATAGTCCTTGGCCTTGTTCGCCTTGCCGGTGACGGCCGCGCAGGCCTTGACGATCGCGAGCGCATCCTCGCCGAGCCGTTTTGCCACGCGCCTTGCGCCGGCATAGTCCTTGGCGCCGAGCCGCTTGTCCATGCGGGCGCGGTGATCCTCAGCAGTCAGGAGATCGTGGAAGGCCTCGTAGGAATCCTCTTCGCTGTGCTCGGACAATTCCTCCGTCCGCCAGGCCTCACGCACCAGGCGCGTGGCCCGGTCGCTGTCGCCTTCGCCCAGCAGCACGCGGGCGAGCGCGAACTTGCCCTTGGCGCTGGTCGGCCGGTCCATGGTGAATTTGTGCACGGTGGCGGCATCGCTCTTCTCCTGCCACAGCCGCGCCTCGGCGCGGCGACGGAGCAGGGCGCTGCTCGGCCAGTCCGGATTGGCGGCGAGGAAGCCGGCGTAGCGCTTGAATGGCGCGGTGCTCTCGGAATGGCGCAGCATGAACCAGTCGGCGAGCTTCTGGCCGGCAGGGTCGGCGATGCGGTCGCGCGCCGCGCTCGCATCGTCGCTCTTGCCCTTGCGCGCGAGATCGATGGCGTCCTTCAGCGCGGCGAGATCGCCGGTGAGCGGCGGTGCCGCCGGCTTGTCCGAAACCTCATCGTCCTTCTTGGACTTGCGCTTGGCGTCGGCATGCTTGCCGTGGCGCGATTTCGCGGCAGCGTGACGCTGCTTGCCGCCGGCTTTCGCCTCATGCGTTTTCTTCGACGCCGACGATTTGTGACTGCTCTTCGCTGCCAGCTCAGTAGGAAGGAGGGCCAATGCGGCCACGGCAACGACACACGCGAGCGAGCGTAGGCACTGGTTCATTCGATGGTCCCCCTGCGAAACCACTACAAACCAAGGTCCGCGACGACATGCGGCTTGAGAATCAGAACGACACCACCAAACGATGTCATGACATCGTTTCGCATTCCTCACGCTCGTTCAACAATGCGGCAAAATACGGATGGGAACTCGGGAACTTCCGAAATGACGGAAAGGGTAATGGCTTTAACCTTTGTTAACGAATAGGGCCCGCGCGACGGTTGTGTGCGGTCAGGGGCGCCGCGAGGGCCAGATTGCGCGTGTTCCCACCGCCAAATCCGGTGTATTGAGTTCCCAGCCGGTCCTTTCAGCCCTTTATCCCGTCGCTCATGCCACTTTTCAACCAGTCGATCCGGCGCAAGATCGTCGGCATCGCCCTCGGATTGATCATCCTGATGCTGGTCACCTCGATCCTGTCGATGGTGATGTCGAGCCAGGTCGGCGTCCTCCTGGACGAGCTGACGAACCGCTACATCCCGGCCTATGGCGATCTCGCGCGCGCCAATATCCGCTCGCTGGAGCGGTCGGTGGCGCTGCGGCGCATGGTCATGATGAAGATGCAGGAGGCTCCCGACGAGGAGGCCTATGCGGCGCGATTGAAAGAGTTCGAGGAAGCCGACCGCAGGATCGAGCAGGAGACTTCGAACGCGCGCAGCCACATCAACGCGATCATCGACGATACCAGGACGCCCTCGGACAATGCCGCGCTGGCGCGGATCGACACCCGCATCGACACCGCCGTCACCGAGCTGCGCCAGGGCATGACCGAGGCGCACGCAACGCTTCTCAAGCAGATCGATGCCAAGCAGATGCCGGAGGCGCGCGGCACGCTGGAGCATCTGGACGCCCTGCGCGACCAGTTCAATCAGAGGATCGACGGCATTCGCGCCGACATGCTCAAGCAGGTCTTCTCCTCAACATCGACGGTGATCGGGCGCCAGCATCAGACGATCATCATCTCGGCTGTCATTACGATCCTCGCGGCGGTGGTCGGATTTGCCTTTGCGCTGCTGGTCTCGAGTGGCATCACGCGCCCGGTGCGCCTGCTGCTCGCCGGCACCCGTGAGGTCGAGGCCGGTCGCTTCGACAAGCCCATCACCGTCTCGACCCAGGACGAGATCGGCGAGCTCGCCGCCGCCTTCAACCGCATGGTCGAGCAGCTCAGGCACAACGAGCGCATCCGCGAGACCTTTGGCCGCTACATCGACCCCAAGGTGGTGCAGGGGCTGATCGACCGGCCGGAGGTCGCCATCGACGGCCAGCGGCGGGTGATGACGATCATGTTCTGCGACATGAGCGGCTTCACCTCGATGAGCGAGGGCATGACCCCGCACGGCCTCGTCAAGGTGATGAACCGCTACTTCACGGTGATGTCCGCGCCGATCCGCAGCCATCGCGGCGTCATCGACAAATATATCGGCGACGCCATCATGGCCTATTGGGGCCCGCCCTTCATCGAGGAGAGCGAGCCGGCGTTGCTTGCCGGCAATGCGGCCATCGACATGGCCGACCAGGTGCCGGCGCTGCAGAAGCAATTGCCCGACCTGCTCGGCATCCGCGCCATGCCGGCTCCTTGCGACCTGCGCATCGGCATCGCCACCGGCGAGGTCCTGACCGGCAGCATCGGCTCCGAGCTGATGATGAGTTTTACCGTGATGGGCGATGCCGTGAACCTCGCCTCGCGGCTCGAACTGGTCAACAAGGTCTACGGTACCCGCATCCTGATCGCACAGGCGACGGCCGACGCGATCGGCGCGCATCTCGAGCTGCGCGAGATCGATCGCCTGGCGGTCGCCGGCCAGAGCGCGCCGCAGGCGATCTTCGAGGTGATGGGCAGGGCAGGCGCGCTGGCCGGGGCACAAGAGGCTCTGCGCAAGCACTATGCCGAGGGGCTTGCCGCCTATCGCGACCGCCGCTTCGACGAGGCTCGCGCGGCCTTCAACGCCGCGCTGGAGAGCGTGCCGGGCGACGGCCCATCGCGGACCATGCTCGCCCGCATCGGCGAGTTCGTGTCGAGCCCGCCGGCGGCCGATTGGGACGGGGCCTGGCGGATGGACAGCAAATAGCCGGACTACTCCGGAATAATTGATACTAGTCCATAACGATGTTTGCCGTGACCTATTTGCCGGGCTTAGGTTGAGTGTCCTTAAGGCGTTAAATGGGGACACGCCGATGACAGAACTTGAGGACAGGCTGGAACGCTTTGAGACGCTCACGGCCGAATGTGAGTTGATCGCCAAGCTCGCCACCGAAAGCAACAAGCGGGAATTCTATCTCAAGCTCGCCGGGCACTATTACGAGCTGGCGAACGAGACGCGGCGCGCGGTCGCGTCCAGGGCTGCTGCTTAAATGGCTGCGGCTTAAATGTCTGCTGCTTAAATGGCTGTTGCTAAAACGGTCGTTGCCTAGAGGCTGCTGCTTGAACAGCGGTTGCTTCTGGCTGCGAGCGCGAGGTCGTGGCCTGACGTAAGCCCCGGACATGCAACCCGCTGCAGGATGCGAGCAACCATCGCAGGCTTGCGGGCGCTGCGCGGCCGAAAGCCGTTTTTAACGTTTGGCGCGCATCCTGGGGATGCGAGGGCACGCTGCGTTGCGTCGTTCCTTGCGATGGGAATGCCGGGGTCCGTTGCAACACAACGTGCCTCGTGGTCGCCGCCTTGGCGGCGTTTCTTGCAGGGCGATCCCATGCGTGTTGTTGCAGTACTCATCCTCGCGCTGATGACGGCGGCCTGCAATCCGGGACAGGACATCACCGGCTCCACCGCTGCCTGCCCGGCGCGGAATTACAGCTCCTACAATCCCCGCGACATGAACCAGTGCGTGGCAGCCTGCAAGGCGTGTGACCACGGCACCACCGTGACCTGCACCACCTCCTGCACCCTCAAGGGCGCGCACTGAGGGGACGGTTCCGTGCTGACGGTGCGGGAGCACCGGAACGATTCACATGGGTTAGTCATTGAAGGGGGCGGGCAGGACGCGGAGTCCTTTGGAATGGGTATGCTCGATCCCGGTCGGTTTCTGGTGTCATGCTCGCAGTGCGAGGCATGGCCGATGGCAGCCAATGTGAAACGCTCGAGCTGGTCGGCGCAGCCGTACGAAGTCCGCTTCGTCTGCCCACGCTGCCGCCGCGAGGAAACCGTGATCATCTCCGCATCCGGCGAGCTGACCCCGATCAAGCGCATTGACGTTCCCCCGCATGATGTCACGGCGGCCTGGGCCCAGGCGCAGCGGCCAAGAGGGCGGGCGTAGCTCGCCCGTCTTGAAGTCAAGAGGGCGGGCGTAACCAACGCAGCGTAGCACGATCCATTCTTGGAACCCGGCCGATGCCGGGGCGTTTCCGCCTCGTCATCAACGTGATCGAGGCCATGCGAATGATCAGCGAGCATTTCGACACCCGCACACGGATCAACATGAAGCTGGCGCTGGACCGGGTCTGCCGCAATCGCCCCGGCGGCGAGGACCATGGCTTCCGCAAATCGGTTGCCGAGAACATCATTCGCTGCGCGCTCGCAGGTCGAACCGGCATCAGCCAGCTAGTCGATGCCGGCGAGCGGGCGATGATCACGACGCATGGCGAGAGGGAGCCGGCCTGATTGCGCCAGCGCAATCTTCGGTGCGGTGCTTCGACGCCCATGCAACCGGCCGATTGACTCTCTGCTTGCCCGCCCCGTAGATTGATCCGTGACGGTTCTCCTCACGGAGATCAAAAGGGAACGTGGTGCGGGATTTTCCCAATGTGGATTTTCTCAATGCCATGGCTGCCCCCGCAACTGTAAGCGGTGAATCCTTCGTCTCATGCCACTGGGAATCTCGGTCCTGGGAAGGCGACGGAGCGGTAACGACCCGCGAGCCAGGAGACCTGCCGTCAGCCGTGGTCACACGCGAAGATGTCGGTCGGGGAGTACAGACATTGGTTTCACCGGAGCAATCGATCGCTCCGAAAACCTCGTTCGCTGTGACGTGCCACTGACGTCATACCGAGGTTCAAACCGTGTCTCGTATTGTCTCTGCCGCCAGGCGCCTTAGCGCCGGCCTCGTCGCGTCCGTCTCCCTCTCTTCGCTCGATCTCGCCATCGCCCATGCGCAGCAGGCCGCCGCGGAGCAACTGCCGCCGGTCGAAGTGACCAGGCCTGACGACCAGAACCGCACCCGCGCCAGGGCGACGGGCGAGCGCAACACAATGAGGCGGCGCCCGGCACCGCGTGCCGCCCCAGGCGGAGCAGCACCGGCATCCGGCTCCGGCAGCGAGGCTGCCGCGGGCTATGGCGGCATCGTTGGGGCCGCCACGACCGTGATCACGGCGGGAGATATCGCGCATGCGCCGTCGCAATCGCTCGCCGAGATCATTGCGACGCAAGTCCCGGGCGCCCAGCTCACGACGCTCTATGGCGGGCCGGTCGCCGCCAGGACCAGCGTGGATTTGCGCGGCTTCGGCGCCTTTGCCACCGCCAACACGCTGGTGCTGGTCAACGGACGGCGGCTCAACGACATCGACATGGCGCAGGTGGACCTCTCCACCATTCCGCTCAATTCCATCGAGCGGATCGAGATCACCCGCGGCAATTCCGGCGCGGTGCTCTACGGCGACAACGCGGTCGGCGGTGTCATCAACATCGTCACCAAAAACGGCGTCGGCGGACCGCCCGTGACCGCACGCATCGAGGCTGGCTTCGGCGCGTTCAAAACAACGCTCGGCAATGTCTCGACCTCGCTCAATTCAGGCCCGTGGTCGACCTCGTTTTACGGCAACGCCGTCAGGACCGACGGCTACCGCGACAACAATCGCTATGTTCAGGAGAACGGCGTCGGCAATCTCAATTACACCACGCCCGGCCTGACCGCCTTCCTCACCGTCACCGGCGACAATCAGGAACTGCGGTTGCCCGGCGGCCGCACCGTCGATCCCTCCATCGGCCTCGACGAGCTCGCAACCAGCCGGCGGGGAACGAGCACACCCTTCAACTACGCCAACCAGCAAGGTTATAGTGCGACCGCGGGATTCACCAAGATGCTGGTCAACGGCGTCGATCTCATCGTCGACGGCGGCGTGCGCGACAAGAAGCAGCAGAGTGCCTTCTTCTCGAGTCCGGCGCCGGTCCCGGCTCTCTTCACATCGACCTATGTCGATGCCGACCTCACGACATGGTCGATCACGCCGCGCCTCAGCGTGAAGAGCCTTGCCTTCGGCATGCCGTCGCAACTCCTGACCGGCATCGACTATTACGATGCGAGCTTTCAGCAGAACCGCGGCGCCGGGCAGAGGCTTGCACCGTGGCACAATTACGACCTCCGGCAGCAGACGGTCGCGGGCTATTTCCAGCATGCGCTGGGTGTTGCGCCCACCACCGACATCTCCTACGGCGCGCGGGTGCAGAGCATCAGTCTTTCCGCGCGCGACAATTTCGATGCGGCAGCTCCGTTCAACGCCGATATCGGCGCGCTCCGGCTCACGAGCAACGAGACCCAATATGCGCTGCATCTTGGGGCCGAGCATCGTCTCGATGACATGTTCTCGCTGTTCGGCCGTGCCGCGCGGGCCTTCCGCACACCTGATGTCGACGAGCGTGTGTCGTCGGGCCCGTCGTTCGATCCCGTGACCTTTGCTTCGCTCCCGCAGACATTCCAGCTCAAGACCCAGACCTCGCAGGACGTCGAGGGCGGGCTGCGCATCAAGGGCGGCGGCTTGCAGTTCCAGAGCAGTCTCTACCTGATGGACCTCACCAACGAGATCCATTTCAATCCGGTCCTGTTCTACAACACCAATCTCGACCCGACCCGCCGCTACGGCTCGGAGACCAGCCTGTCCTTTCGCGTCAATGACACGCTGCTGCTGCGCTCCGGCATGGCCGTGACGCGGGCCGTGTTCCGCGAAGGCGTCTGGGCCGGCAACGACGTGCCGCTGGTGTCGCGCTACACCGCAAGTGCCGGCGTCACCTGGAACATCTGGCAGAACTATGTCGTGCTCGACGCCACCGCGCGCTTCTGGAGCGAGCGGCGCATGGACAATGACCAGGCGGGAACCCAGAAGCCGATCCCCGCCAATGGCACGATCGACCTCAAGCTCAGCGGCCAGGTCGAGCGCTATTTCTGGTCGCTCAGCGTCAACAACGTGCTGAACGCGCTCTACTACGACTATGCCATCGCCAGCACGTTTACCGACGGCCGCTTCAGCGCCTATCCGCTGCCCGGCCGCACCTACCTGCTCAAGGCCGGCGCCACGTTCTGACACGCGATGGGGCTGTCACAGGCCCTCAAATCGACTAGACTTCAAACAGAAGGAGATCATCTATGGCTCTCGACATCCTGCCGTCCCTCGGCGACCGCGTCCGGCTGCATCCGGTGACACCCCGCCTTGCGCCGATGTTCGGCTTTGCGCTGCTGACGGTGGCATGTGCGCTGGCAAGCTTTGCGTTCGCCTGCGCGACGCCGTTCGCCGCCTTCGCCGTTATCGCCGCCGCGATGCTGCCGCTACGTCCGGCGCTGCTCGTCGTCATCGGCGCCTGGCTGGTGAACCAGAGCATCGGCTTTGGCGTGCTGCATTATCCCGTCGATGGCAGCACCATCGCCTGGGGTTTTGTCATCGGCGCCGCCGCGCTGGTGGCCACGGCCGTCTCATCCGCGTTGCTCCGCGCGCTGCCGCGGGGCCGCACGTTCTTGACGCTGGCCGCCACGCTCGTCGCCGCCTATGGGACCTACGAGCTGGCGCTGCTGGCCGCGACGCCGTTCCTGGGCGGCGAGGGCGCCTTCACCGCGGCCATCGTGACGCGGATCGGACTGACCAGCGCCGCCTGGCTCGGCGGCCTCGTCGCCGTCTGCGAGATCGTCCGGCTGGTCGATCCGTTCGGCCGCAAGGGCGCGATGTCGGCCTGAGCGGAGGTCCCGTAGCCCGGATGGAGCGCAGCGAAATCCGGGACCGGTGTTGCTTGTGACAAAGACCCCGGATTGCGCGGAGCCTGTCATCGGGCGGCGCTCCGCGCCGACCCGGTGGCTCCATCCAGGCTACGAGACTGAAGTCCGGTCATGGCGATGATCGGACCGTGGTCTGTCTGCGACAAACCCGGACTATCGGCTCACGCTCACCAATCGCTCGCTGACCGTCCGTGCGATCGCCGCCGGTGCCTCCTCGGGGATTGCGAAGCACGAGCTCGCATTGATCTCGCAGAGAACGTAGGTGTCGGCGCCGGCCGCATCGCGCGGCCCGTAGAGGAAGTCCGCGTCCCAGATCACCGGCAGCGACGCCTCGTCGATCGCCAGCAGCTTCATCATCTGCGGCGTCCATTCGTCCTCCATCAGCCTCCGCAGCGCCTGGAATTGCGGCGCGTCCGGCCCGTGCATGATCCGCGGACCCGGTTGTGCCTCGGGCGCATCAGGTCCTTGCGGCGGCGGCGGGATCAAGGCCTTGATCAATTGATGCCCGAAGCCCGCGACCTTGGGTCCGCTCATGTAGCAACGGATCATCCCGTCGGGCAGGCGGGGTTGAAACGGCTGATCGATGATGCAGCCGCCCCAGCCGAAATAGGGTTCGCAGCGCGCGAAGAAAGCCTCGAGCGGAATGTCCTCGGGAAAGCTGCCGCGCTGCGCATGCAGCACGCGAACCGTTGCGTCTGCATTCGGCAGCCGTTCAACCTTCCAGACTCCCTGGCCGCCATTGCCGCGATTTTGCTTGAGCACGCGCGGGCCGTTGGCCCGGACGCGCTCGGGAAATTCCGCCCGGAAGGCCGCAACCGTGTCGTAGCGGTGCGTGTCGGCGCCCCAGCCCAGATGACGCGTTCGATAGAGGACCTCCTTGACGCCCATTTTCAGAATGACATCGGGGTGCGCACTCACCCATGGGCCTCGCGCCGCGACGTCGCACAGCAGCACATCAAGCTCGGCGCGCGTCTTGCCCTGATGGATCGGGTCGACCCAGACGAGCACGCCATCGACCCCGAGCAATTGGTCGCGGACGACGTCGGGGAAACTCTCGTCGTAGATGGCTGGTTGCGCGTCGATGCCGACGGCCGCGAGCGCTTCGAAGACGCGGACGAACCGGCTGTTTTGTGGGGTCGCCTCGCGGCGCGAGGTGGCGTCGCCGCGTGAGAGGATGGCCAGAGAATGTCGGAAAGGCTGTCGTTCGGTGTCCATGCGCAAGCTCCACGTATTGCGTGCTGCGCAGACTTGGACCGAAGTCTCACGGGGAGTCTGCCTCGTCCCCACCCGAGTATTCTACGCAGGATCGTCTGGATATCGCAAGACGTGAAGATGCCGCGTCCGCACGGCGAGTTTCCGTCCTCGGCCTTCGTTCCATTCGATTGGTGAAAATCTTTGTGACGAGGTTTTACCGCATCTCCACGGCACGCCGGTTGACGGCTCCGTCCCGCGGGCATCTAATTTGTGACATCGGGGATATGCGATCTCCCCGCGAGGCGACATGCCCAAGAATCGCGTCCTGGTCACCAAGGGCGCAGCATGTCCGGATCATTCGCTTCCATCTCGTCCAACAGACCGGCAGTCGCTCCAACGTTCTTTGGCGCGTCGGTTGATCCGCGCCCATTGTCCTCGTGGCCGGTGCATCTCTATGCTGCTCAGGGATGCCCGGTAGCGATGCCCTGAGCAAGAGCGAGCAATTCACCGGGGGCAGGGAGACCGGGAGAATGACCATGAGAACGCGAAGACTCTACCGCACAGCCATCTTGTTGACGTTTGCCGCGGGCCTGGCATCGGCCTGCACGCAGATCGTCCCGGCGGCGCATGCGCAAGACATCAATTGGCAGAAGGTCGACGAGACGCTCGGCCGCAAGCCCACCGTTTCGGACGATGTCCACCGTTACGGTTTCCCCCGCACAGACCTCTCCGTGACTTTGGACGGGGTAACGATCAAGCCGGCATTGGCGCTCGGCGGCTGGGTCGCGTTCAAGCCGGCGCATGGCGGCGTCATGGTCATGGGTGACCTCGTGCTCCTCGAGACCGAGATCAATCCGGTGATGGCGAAGATGATCGCGAGCGGACTCGAAATTACCGCCGTGCACAATCATCTGCTGCGCGCGAGCCCGGCGACGTTCTACATGCATGTCGCCGGACACGGCGATCCCGTCAAGCTGGCTGCGGCCATTCACGATGCGCTGGCCGAAAGCAAGACCCCGCCGACAGTCGCTGCGCCGGCGAGCCCTCCGCCCGCCGTCGATCTCGACACCGCAAAGCTGGACCAGATCATCGGCGTCAAAGGGCAAGCCAACGGCGGCGTCTACCAGTTCAATGTGAAGCGGCGCGATCCGATCATGCAGGAGGGGATGCCGTTGACCCCCGTCGGCGCGATGGGCGTCGCGATCGGCATCAATTTCCAACCGACCGGAGGCGGGAAGGCGGCCATCACGGGCGACTTCGTGTTGACCGGCGAGGAGGTCAATCCGGTTATTTTGGCACTGCGGACGCACGGCATCGAGGTGACGGCGCTCCACAGTCACATGCTGGACGAACAGCCGCGTCTCTTCTTCATGCACTTCTGGGCGAACGACGACGCGATCAAGCTCGCCGAAGGCTTGCGCGCCGCGCTCGACAAGACTGCGAGCACGAAGAGCTGACAACCGGCTGTCGCGTAGCCCGGATGGAGCGCAACGCAATCCGGGGCCGCTCGCCTGAACTGCACCCCTGTAGTGAGACACGATAATCAGGGACAGGTGCCTGCCGCTTGAGGCGGCAGGGCGGGTTGATGGGTTAGGGGCGGGTTGCGGGGCTGCTGCGCAGCAGCCCCGCAACCTGGTAG
>NZ_JAVAYL010000277.1:0-434 GCF_054185225.1 Bradyrhizobium sp. 18BD
AAGCTGCCGATCTTGCCCCTGGCCCCGGCCAGGAAGCGCGACTGGGAATTGGTCACATCGACATATTGCGGACCGGTATCGACGAAGCGATAGGTCGACAGCCGCACCGGCAGGCCGGCGGCGGGCACGTTGGTCAGCCCCGGGATTCGGTTGGGATTGACCGTGCCGTTGGCGAAGACCGCCGCGCCGAACGGATTCCAGTAATTGCTCGCCGGGACGACGATCGCGTTGAGGTTGATCGTCGGCGGCTGGATGGCGTGGCTCTGCGCCCGGTAATAGCCGAGCTCGGTATAGAGCGTGAGCGAGTCGGAGACGTCGTAATGCGCGCTCAGGAAGCTGTTGAACCGGCTGATCCGAGGCGAGACCGTGGTGTCGACCGCGTTGTCGAAGCGTTCGTTGCGCAGCGTCGTGCTGGTGGCGCGCGTGCCGGTACC
>NZ_JAVAYL010000278.1:0-433 GCF_054185225.1 Bradyrhizobium sp. 18BD
GTGCAACACGACAACCATCTAGTAATAGCTGTCTACACAGTGTACGTATTTCAGGATTATGCATGATTGCAACTGTCTGTCTACCGAGTGCTGTGATAGAATTAATGCCCAAGTTAACTAACAATTTATACCAAATAGCTTGTTGAATATTTGCTTCTAATACAATGTCGATTTGACTGTCTTGGACCAAATCTCTAAATTGTCGAGTTAATGCATTATCTTGTATACGTAATTGATAATCTCTGAAGTGCGTAACAACATCGCCTTTCTTTTGACCACTTATATAGACAACTGCTTGGCATACGTTTTTAAATGAAATATGTTCGAGTTGACCATAACCATTTTGGGCTAAAATGATGAGCGTGTCCTCATGTGCAAGATGAGTTAAATGAGGAATAACTGCATCAAGTTGATGTGTTTTGACTGCAATAAT
>NZ_JAVAYL010000279.1:0-433 GCF_054185225.1 Bradyrhizobium sp. 18BD
GGCTGCGCCGGGCGCGATCGCCGAGACGAGGGCAGCAATGATCGCAAGGGCCGGATTGAACTTCATGTCGAACTCCTGTGGAATATACCTGGTCGATACGCGACAGCGGCACACACCCCTCAACCGAATCCGAGGGATTTTATCCTGCGGTGCGTATCGAGGGACAGAAAGGCAGATCATGGGCAACAATATCGACGACGCGCTGGCGCGCCTTTCCTCGGCCACGCCGCATGAGGGTCTTGCCGGGCTTGAAGACCGCGTGCTTGGCGCGATCTCGAGCCAGCCGGCGTCAGGCC
This sequence comes from Bradyrhizobium sp. 18BD, assembly GCF_054185225.1. NCBI lineage: Bacteria > Pseudomonadati > Pseudomonadota > Alphaproteobacteria > Hyphomicrobiales > Nitrobacteraceae > Bradyrhizobium > Bradyrhizobium sp. 18BD. Next base: position 297 of record NZ_JAVAYL010000279.1, read on the forward strand.
TCGGCACGGGTGCGACCTTGGCGGCCACTGGCCTGGCGCTTGTCCTCGGACTGGTCAGCAACGTCATTCCGTCGTCCGCCGCGCGGGCCGCTCCTGCGCTGTCGCCTTTGGGCGCGCCGAGCCCGCTGGCGCCCTCG
>NZ_JAVAYL010000280.1:0-433 GCF_054185225.1 Bradyrhizobium sp. 18BD
GTGCCTGACCTGAACGTCGGGCCGTCGATCCGCCGCCTGGAAGCGACCAACGACATGGCGGCGGTGTTCAGCGTGTCGATCCCGATCCCGGTGTTCAACAATGGTCGCGCCGCGATTGCGCAGGCGACCGCGCAGCGGACCCAGGCGGATGCGCAGCGCCGCGTGACCGCGCTCGACATCGAACAGGCGATCACGGACGCGCAGGCGCAGGCGGCCAATGCCGCAACGACGGCTCGTGCGGCTTCGGGGCCGGCGCTGGCGGCTGCACAGGAGGCCGCCCGCATCGCGCGGATCGGCTATCGCGAGGGCAAGTTCGGCCAGCTCGAATTGCTCGATGCTGAACGCACGCTCGCCGAAACGCGGGTCGCCGCGATCGACGCGCTTGCCAATTACCAGAATGCCCGCGCGCAAGTGGAGCGACTGACCGCTCGTG
>NZ_JAVAYL010000281.1:0-432 GCF_054185225.1 Bradyrhizobium sp. 18BD
GCCCACAGTAAAAACTAACGATAATATTGCCACTTATAAGTTTTTCACACTACAACTTCGATTTAAGCTATATTTATAAAAAAATGCGCCTACTCATAACATTCTTTGGCTATTTAACTTTAATAAGCTAGGGCCAAATTTGTCATAAAATAAGCGCACATTATAATCATACTATTTTGCTTTTACATTATTTTTATTATATCTAATAAAGTAATAAATCGTTACAATCGTTAAGAAGATGACACCAATTAGCACTGATATTCTAGTTTCAACATTAAATACCATACCAACCAATACTAATATTAAGAATAAGATTGTTAAATAGTTAGTTACTGCGCCACCAGGCATTTTGAATGGGTGACCTTCCAATTCTTCAGGATGTAATTTTCTAAAACGTAAGTGACTGAATAAAATCATAAACCAAGGAATCAT
>NZ_JAVAYL010000282.1:0-432 GCF_054185225.1 Bradyrhizobium sp. 18BD
AACGCCAACTGAAGATAGAAATTAAACTTTTATTTTAAATCACCCTAGTTCATACCTAAAAGACTTTCACACAAACAAACAAAGGAGGAAACTTAAATTCCTCCTTTCCCTTATTACTCATACTATAATTCAATTTTAACGTCTTCGTCCATTTGGGCTTCAAATTCATCTAGTAGTGCTCGTACTTCTGCAATTGATTGTGTGTTCATCAATTGATGGCGAAGTTCGCTAGCGCCTCTTATGCCACGCACATAGATTTTAAAGAATCTACGCAAACTCTTGAATTGTCGTATTTCATCTTTCTCATATTTGTTAAACAATGATAGATGCAATCTCAACAAATCTAATAGTTCTTTGCTTGTGTGTTCGCGTGGTTCTTTTTCAAAAGTGAATGGATTGTGGAAAATGCCTCTACCAATCATGATGCCATCA
>NZ_JAVAYL010000283.1:0-432 GCF_054185225.1 Bradyrhizobium sp. 18BD
TAAAGCCAGCGACACCGATAAACACCGCATCCGTTTTGTAACCCACCTGGATGTTCATCCCGAACAGATAGAACACGTTATCAAAGTGTTGAAGAGTTTTGAATAGAGAAGCGCAGTAAAATATAAAATCAAAAGCCCGGAGTTTTTAAGCTCCGGGCTTTCTTTTTGAGTTATTAAATAACACACACACTTCCCCCTCATAACTCAAAAATCATGAATAGTTTATTTGGCTACCGGAACACTTAGTGTAATGTCCAGATAATCTGGCGAACCATTTTTGGTGATACCGAAATCTTTAGTAATCACTTTAAAATCGCCTTTAAAAATGCCTTCGTTTCCTTTATCGTCAAAAGTAAAATGAATGGTAATTGGTTTTGTAACACCCTTTAAGGTAAGCTTGCCGTTAGCCTCATAACCAGCATTGGTTTTACT
>NZ_JAVAYL010000284.1:0-432 GCF_054185225.1 Bradyrhizobium sp. 18BD
GGTCGATGATCAGGTTGCCCGTCGTCGTCACCATGTCGACGTTCCAGGACTGGGCGTTCGAGTTCACCGGCGTCGCGCCGCCGGCGTTCTGGAAGAACGCGCCGGCGAGACGGACGTCCTTCATGTCCTCGAAGGGTGCCTGGGAGACGTCCACGTTCTCGGTGTCGTCGCCGGGGCCGTTGTTGAGCAGCGCGACGCCGTTGGAGACCAGCTCGACGTGGCCGAGCTCCTCGGTGAAGATGCTCGACACAAGGCTGTAGAACGGACGCAACTTCGACTTGTTGCGGAAGTTGAAGCTCTGGAACATGTAGTTTCCGAGCGTCGACATCTCGCCGTACTTGCCCCCGAGTAGTTCTTGGAGCGCGGCGGCAGCGTTCGGATCGGGCTTCTTCGGGATCGGCAGTTCGGCCTGAAGGCGATCGAGCCTCATGA